>MWDQ01000145.1 GCA_002070645.1 candidate division TA06 bacterium ADurb.Bin131 | reverse complement strand
TTGCAGGGAAGATCTATTCCTTACCCGCATCTTCCAAAAAACACCGATAGAAAAACAAATTTCCCTCTGCCATGGCTTTATTACTTTTTTAGGTAATACAAGAAATTTTGGAATATATTTTTCAAAACCTATGCTACTGCTTTATTCCCTTGTAAAGGGAGGTCAGGATGGATTTGCCTACGTCTCTTTTTTGTTCTCCCTCTTTTGTAAAGAGAAGTTGGAGAGGGTTTTAATTCCCCTCTTTTAGAGGGGTGTCTCGTAGAGACAGGGCATTCAATCATCAAAACCCATGTAGTGAGGGACTTTAGCCCTGTGTCTTTTTACAACAGCATAAATACTTGTCCCTCTTTGCAAAGGGGAAATTTTAAATACTCCACTCTTTCGTAAAGAGGGGTTGGGGGAGATTTTAATTCCCCCCCCTAAATCCCCCTTGCCCCCTTTAAGAAAGGGGGAACTTGTGGGTAAGGGATAGCCCCCTCTATAAAAGGAGGAATTGGAAGAGGAAATTTATAAAGGGGGGAATTGAAGGAGGACTTTTCAAAGGGGGAACTTGTGGGTAAGGGATAGTCCCTTTAAGAAAAGGGGAGATTGTGGGTAAAAGATAGGGGAAACATGGGTGAGGGGTTAATTTTCAGTTCAAAAAGAAGGTTCCACATTGCAAAAGTCAAAGTTAATTCCTTTATCCTGCATTTTTCATTTTACACCTTGCATTTTGCAATCAAGTTTTTCCTTTGTATTCAAAATCCCCTCACCCAGGTTTCAGAGAAGGACCCACAGAAAAAGAGAAATAATCCACCTTAAGATAATGTTATTTTCAACTATATCGTTATTATTTCCCCTTTCTCAAGTGATTCTTTTTCCTTAAGAATCATCTCCAAACTTTGCACGGCATCCTCTGGATTTATTACTTGAAATTCCTTATTATGAACAACATGATCAATAAAATAGTTTAATTCAAAGAAGTATCCACCAAGATCTGATATATTTCCACTAGTATTCTGCAGCACTTTTCTTTCCATATGTGGTTTGTCAATCCTTCCATCAGCGTAGTATATCACAAGAGATGGATTAGATGTTGAATCAAAATCTGCTATAACCTTCTCAAACTGCGCAATAAATCTCATTTCAAATGGAAAGTTAGATGTCATATCCCAGGCACCTTCCGCAAATGCAGTAACCCCGCCAGGGAAATTGTATGTTGTAAGAACATGGGTATATCCCTGTTCTTCAGAATATGTCCCGCGGGAATAAAGAGAAACAGGTTTCTGACCGAGTAAATAAAGAATAAAATCAACATCGTGGATATGAAGGTCAAACAAAGCGCCGCCAGAATAATTCTTATTAAGGAGCCAGTTTTCCCATCCCCATGTTGGCTGTGGACTAAGTCGGTTGCAGGTTAGCGTAAGTAATTTTCCAAATCTGCCCTGGTCATAATTTTTCTTAATAAAAGCATACTCAGGCCAAAATCTTATTACGTGGGCCACCATAAATCTAACCCTGTTTTTCTTACAGATATCTACCATCTCTTTTGCATCCTCGAGTGTCAATGCAATAGGCTTCTCGCAGACAATATCCTTTTTCGCCTCTGCTGCCTTGATAACAAACTCCTTATGAAGGAATGTTGGCAGACATATATCAACAATTGTTATGTCAGGCTTCGAAAAAACCTGATCAGACGTAAGGTATGGAATTGCACCTACCTTTTCAGCGAGGAACTTTGCCTTTTCTCCTCGCGTATCCACTATCGCAGCAACTTTGACATTTGGCAACTGACCATAAACCTCTGCATGCATAGATCCCATAAATCCAGCACCAATAATCGCAACCTTTACCATATCTACCTCCTGTTAAATAGAATATAGCGTCGTTAAAACTTTTGTTTTCATTGCACTAAATAGGCGTGTACCCGGATAAAGATTCAGCAAACTAACAGATAGATTGGCCTGCGAAGAACCTGTCAAAACATTTAGACCAGTATCCCTTTAATCCTTATCTTCTCCTGATTTATACAAAGAGAAAATTAAGGAGATTTTGTGCATATCATACTTCAAAAGTCCTATTTCCGGGTATTCACCTACCATCATAAGTATTATACTGTACTTACTATGACTCGCTAACAAATAGAAGAATGCTATACAAGCATTTCTCCGTATTTCTCCTACGGCACCACAAATAAATCACATACAGAACCACCACATTTTTTATTTTGTACTTTGCAATTTGCCAGGTGGTGCGGTAATCTTTCTTCATTAATACTTCTTTCTAATCCTCCTACATCTCTCTCGACAAAAGTAAAACTCACCTTCGTCCTACTCAAATCCTTATATTAAGGAAAAATCATTTCCAGATAACATTATAGGTAAGTATATTTTTCCCTTTGCCGAGGCTGTAAAAATTTACGACAGATGCGGAATCAGCAACCCTCACTGATTTATCGATCTGATAATACCAGATTTTCTTTCTCTCTTTATCAGGGAAATAATACCACCTGTTCCAGATGCCACAAACACTATCGAGAATATCCTGGTTAAACGAAAGAAATCTAACATCATCACCAAGAGTAAACCTGAGTGTCTCAACCCCGGATATTGAAAATACATAGACAATGTTGTTTTTTACACAAGCGCTAATGTTTTCAATCTCAGGAGAAAACCTAATATTTTCAATCTGACTACCCAGATTCTTACTCCATGCGATGTTTCCCTCTCCGTTGTAAAGAACAAGTTGTCCTGTTGTCGTCCCTGCAACAACCCAATTACCATCCGCGCTTATCCTCATATTTTTTACCCAGTCGGAAACAGAACGATCCCAAAATACTTCACCTTTCTTATCGAGAAAGAAAATTTTCTCGTTAATTGCATAAACCCAGAATTTTCCATTTTCAGATATACTAATTGCACGCACAAGATTTTTAACCTTTGATTGATATACAATTCTCAGGTTTTCAGCAAGACAGATGCGTCCACCAAGAGATGCCCATGCAACAAATTTTCCATCAGGAGAAATTGCTACACGGACAATTTCATCAGGTTCTTTGAATGTACCCTGAATTCTTCCAGAACGACTGAAAATGTATACCCTCCCATCACTACAACCCGCAATAATTGAATTTCCATTTTTCGAAACAGCAATATCAGTTACTAAATCAGATGTCTCAAATGTCCATTGGTATGAGTTTTCCGGTATCAGCAATGCATCTGGAATTTGCTCACCTTGAAATTGAATAAAAAATCTTTCAAAAAAATTTGGCAGAAATTCGTAATTTTCACTTTTATATTCATATGTTTCAACAGGATCTTTCTGCCCTGCACGATACACTCGCACCTGAAATATATACATATTTTCAATTTTTACAGTAAACGGTTCAAGTATATATTTCACATTAAGCAAACTGGCAATTTTTGCTCTTTCCTCAATATCATTAATGATGTCTTTTCTTGTCAGAATCTGTTCAGCAAGAGTTTTGTCTAAAACCTGATCACTTACAACAATGTATTGCTTGCCAAGTCCTGAAACTTTCTCCTTAAAAACGCTGCCTGCATTCTGAAGATAATCAGGCAAATCCTGTAACCTCATATCAAGAATGAGTACTACCTGTGGCTCAATCCTTGCATTTAAAATTCTTATTCGCTGATTTATCGTAGACAGAGAAGGTGCACGGTTATGAACATTTCTTGCATCAATACATCTAAGTAATTCCTGATATGTATTAATTGCCTGAGAATAGAGTCCTTCTGATTCAAAAATATTTCCAAGTTTGTACAGATACGCTGCATCAGGAATATAAGAAAGGTTAAGATACATCTTGATATACTTAATGGCTTCTTTTGGTCTTGAGCGTTCATAAGCATAATCACCGAGTATCCTGTAAATATATGCCGATGGTGGAGCGTACCTGATAATATCAATGGCCTCCTGGGTTCTGGGCCAGTGAGACGGCCAATTTTTAGGGTTAAAAGGCTCGGCTGCAAGTGTCAATTGTTCTGCTTTTCTTAAAAACTTTTCTGTAAGTTCCATATCTCCAGAATTATAATAATCTCTTGCTTTTTCAATGCATGTCCAGATATTCGAAGGAAATATAGAACGTAATTCTGTATTTTGAGTGTACCAGGATTGACACCATAAGTTCCCTGACACAGCGGTTAAAATCAACATCATCGCTAAAATAAAAATTTTTTTCATATCAATTACTTGTTTTGAATAAAATTTGACCGAACTGCAATGGGTTATCAATCCTGCCAGTCCACGTTACAGCAGGCAGGTGATCAGAAACCCTTTGAAAATTTATTTCCCATTTATTTGATGCTATCTCGCCAGAATTAAAATCCCTCAATGGTATTAAGATTTCAGCCACCCATTTAGTATCAGTAATTTTTGTTGCTGTTTGCCATTGCGATTCCCACTGGGTATCACTATCATCTGTAAGATACTTTTTCCAGACATAGGAAAATTTCAGGAAGTTTGTTGGATGGAGTGTGTACTGATACCATCTTGTATCCGAGGACTGCGGGTTCAGACATATCGTTAAGAAATCCCGGCTATCAAAGGTTATGGAAGATGCCTGTGGGTCCATACATATAAAAAGAAAATAGATATTCTTGTCATCATAAGCAGCCATAATTGATGTTTGAACCTCTGAAGGAACTTTTTCATCAATAACGTAAACCATTGATCTATCCTCTGTTATAGATTTCCAACATCGATCGTTTTCATTTCCATCAATAACCGGTGGTTCCAAAATTTTTTGAGCAATAAGTTTCTTCAAAGATGTTTCAGGAACACCTGTTAATAGTGTCTCCTGCTTGCGCTGAATCTCGGGTATTTTCCGTCTCAATGATAAAGGTATTTTACTATCAGATAGATAATGGCGCGCTTGAGTTCTCAATGGTTCTATATCCTGCCTGCTTAAATTCACAAGTGTGTAAAGTCCTTTTTCTTCCCCAAGACGGCTAAGCGCCCATGCCGCCTTAAGTTTAACCTCAAGCTCTGAATTTTCCAGAATTCGGAGCAATTCAGGAATAGCAGTACTCGTATTCAAAATTGCTAAGGTCTCAACAGCCATACTCTGGATTTGAACATCGGAACTTCTAATATCGCGCATAGCAATTCTTAAACCAGAGTTATTACCGACACAAGCGAGTGAATATGCTGCATAAATCTGAATTTCAGGATCATCGCTCTTTAAGCAGGACAATAAAAGTGGAACAGCCTGGCTCAGACGGGCCTTTCCCATGCCAAGTATTGCAAGTTTCTTTATTTCAGTTGACTCCTCATTTTCAAGTATTGCCTTCATTGCTGAAAATACAGCGGACTTCGGCTGGTAAGGAATGAGTTCAAGAGCAGCCCCATAAACATCAGGATATTTAGAGTATAACATCTCTTTTACAAGAGTAATAACCAGAGGAGATTCTTTAATGAAAGAGAGGCGCTCAATTGCCTGGCTTCTTTTTAATTCTTTCTCGGATTTTATATCCTTCCTGATACCTGCAATAACCTCTCTTAAGATATTCTGAGCATTTGTCCTTACAGATCTATCAGAATCAAGGCGGCTGGCAAAATTAAGATAGGTAAGAAAAGCACTATCATCAGGGTTAACCCTGTACCAAGACGAAAGAATTGTCTTTCGCAAAAGAGGATCTGGATTATTTTTCACAGAATCAAAAAATAAAGATTCTTCAGATGTCCCGATTTTCCCGAGGAGGTCAGCCGACATAACCTTTGACTCAAGAGAAAATTCCTTGCTTAAAATAACATCCTCAAGTATAGGTATAAAATCAGGGCTTTTGAGTGAAAGAACCACATTGTAAGCATAATCTTTAACCTTTTCTGATTTATCCATAAATCTTTTTACAATCGCTGGATAGGAGATAAAATCATTAAATTCCTTTAATGCCCAAAGAGCAAAAATTCTTACATTTTCATTGGGGTCCTCTAGCCTTCCAATTAAAGCAGGAACACCTTCCTTATCATCAAGTCGCACCAATGTCTTTATTGTTTCTATTTTAAGTTTCATTGAGGGCTCAAGCATTTTTGCCCTTAAAAATTCAAAACCCTCGTTTGATTTGAGATTTTCGATGGCCCAAACAGTTTGGATTTTTACATCATCTGATGAGCTTTTTAAAAAATCAAGTAGAATTGGAACAACCCTCGGATCAGTAGATGCCTCAAGCGCCCATATTGCATTGATAATTGTTGGTACATCATCGATATTTGTTGCTTCCTTAATTGTTGAAATAGATGAATCAGGCAGTTTCTTAAATGCATATCGTGCCTCATCCCTTGAAAGTATCCTTTTTAACGACCAGAATAGTTCAGCACGAACCTGAAGATTTTCATCCTTTAGGTGCGAAAGTATTACCTCTATCATTGTCTCATCACCAAATTTCCCTATACCAATCGCTGCCCAGTATCTTACCTGCCAGTAGGTATCATCTAAAGCCCGCTTTAAATCAAAGGTTATCTCATCTCCAGATGCCCATTTGACCATGGACTTAATACCATTAAGTCGTACCTGCCAATTCGAGTCAGTTATTTCTTTTTGATATGATGTAACAAACGAGCCATCACCGAGATTCAGCAATGCCTCTGATATTAGAATTCTTACTTCATCTGAAGGATCGTCAAGACCAACAATTATATCAGGAAGAGCCCTTGTATTTTTACCAGAAATGATTTTTTTCAATGTCTCAATCTTTTGTTTTGTTGTTCCATTGATGAGTATTTCTTTATATGTCTCCCCGTATAAACCACTTATGCTGCAAGAAAACATTATTACAAGAAAAAGACTACATATAGATTTCAGGTGGATATCCAATGTCAACAACTTTAATTTTTCCAGCATATCTTTTTCCCTCGTTTATATATAATCCTTTTTTTGCAAATCCAAACGTTACGGTTATATCTGCCTTTATAGCATAGCCAAGAACATCTCCTGAATCCGCATCAATGCCTGATGGAATATCAACACTTAAGACCTTTATCTTTGCATTATTAACAATCTCTATTGCATTTGCTTCAGGTGCTTCAACAGGTCTTGAAAGCCCTATACCGAATAGGGCATCAATCACCAAGCCTGAACTTACAATTTTTTGCTTGATTTTTTCCTCGCCAAAAGATTCACAGGGTATACCCATTTTAAACACAATCCTGTAATTTGTAAAGGATGGCTCTTTTGTCATTGAGGGATCAAAAAAAATAAATACACTTACAGGGAATCCCCAACAATGTAAATACCTGGCTGCAACCATTCCATCTCCACCGTTATTTCCACGCCCAGCAAGTACAACAATTTCTTTTCTTCTGAGTGTAGAAAGCATCCTTCGAGATTCAAGTGCAATTTCTCTCCCAGCATTCTCCATTAAAATCAAAGGTGGAATTAAAAATTCATCAAATGCGCGCCTTTCAATCTCGTAAATTTCTTTTCTTGACAATACTCTCTTATTTTTCTTACTGGAAAATTTTCTTATTTTTACCTCCTCTCACGAAATTCTTTATATCTCAGCCACCCTGAAGTAATAGATACACCTACACGTTTTTTGCATTTTACACTTTGCATTCGTTTTTTCATTTAGAAAAGGGAATTTCTATCCTTCTAATGCTGTCTTAAATCTTAATCCAACCTCATATACTGGACCTGCACCAATCGTTATCACAACATCTCCTCGGGAAATATTTTTCACAAGATATTTGACAATTTCATCAAACTCAGGTATATATTTTGCTTTTGTACCCTGGTTTTGTATCTTCTCAACAAGAATTTCACTGTTAATAAGTTTTCTTTCATTTTCAGAATCTCGTACAAAATAGATATCCGGAACAATAACCTCATCACATAGATTAAAAGATGAAGCAAAATCCTTTAGAAGAAACCTTGTCCTACTATATTGATGTGGTTGAAAAACTACTATTATTCTTCGTGATGGAAATCTTTGACGAAGTCCTTTAAGGGTCGCAACAATCTCAGTTGGATGATGACCATAATCATCTATAATTACAATACCATTTACCTTACCAATAATCTGAGATCTTCTAAAAACGCCAGGGAATTCTTTTAGTGCCTCAGCAATGTCAGAAAAAGGAATACCCAAAGTTATACCCACTGAAATAACTGCCAGTGCATTTAAAACATTATGTATTCCCCAAGCAGAACAAAAAATACCCCCCAATAATTCTCCAT
The DNA here is from genome assembly GCA_002070645.1 of candidate division TA06 bacterium ADurb.Bin131. GTDB lineage: Bacteria > Ratteibacteria > UBA8468 > B48-G9 > DTJG01 > DTJG01. The sequence continues at coordinate 3,767 of MWDQ01000145.1, read as the reverse complement.
TATAAAAACAGTCAAATCTGTTTCCATCCTCAAGTAGATTAATATTCTTTGCCCGAATATTTCCAGATTTAAGACCATACCCAATTGACATAACACCACATTTTTTCATTACATCTGCCACTGCCGGGTCATCAGACATTCCAATAAGTGTACCCCCAGGCATAATCCTTTCTGAGAAATTTTCAAATGCATCCTGAATATCTTTTATATCCCGATAATAATCAAGGTGATCCTCTTCAATTGCTGTTATCACTCCAATCTCTGGTTCAAGATTTAAGAAAGACCTCTTATATTCGCATGCTTCAACAACAAGCAGTCCACTATTACCTACTCCTGAATTCCCAATTCCACATATCTCTCCGCCGATAACAAAATCAGGGTTGTGATTCACATACTTCAGCATAAATGCTATCATTGCGGATGTTGTGGTTTTTCCATGTGTTCCGGATACAGCAATACCTTTTTTTTCTCGCATCAAAAGACCAAGCGCCTTTGGATAATTAATTACTGGTATTCCCATATTCCTGGCAGTACAATATTCTGGATTGTCATAATTTACTGCCTGCGAACGAATCACAAGATCAATATCTCTGCTGATATTCTCTGATACATGACCATAGAAAATTTTTATACCGAGAGATTCAAGGTTCTTAGTTTGAGGACCTTGTTTTAAATCCGAACCTTGAACAATCTTTCCAAGCGCCTTCAAAATTTTTGCGAGGCCGCTTGTTCCAGAGCCACCTATTCCAATTATGTGTATCCTATTAAATCTATCGAGTATTTCAGCCATTTTTTTTAATTAAGTCCAAGCATAGTTGCGCAAATTTTCCATTAACATCGTACACACCAGATGATCTAAAAAGTTTTTTTCTTTCTTCAATCTCTGATTGTATTTTTTTTATACTATCAATAATTATCTGTGGTTTTGCCTGGTCTTGATTTATCACAATACAACCATTTTTTTCTACCTGAATTGCGTTAAATCTCTGGTGACCATCAGCAAACGGATATGGTATAAAAATCGAAGGTATCCCCTTAAATGAAAGTTCTGCTATTGTTCCAGCGCCTGCTCTTGCAATTGCAATATCTGCAAGATTCATAAGATCAGGTATCTCATAGGTAAAATCGCACAGGTATCTATTAATTGTTTTCCCCTCATAGAAAGATTTCACTTCTTTATAATCATTTTTTCCTGTAATATGGATAATCTGATATTTTTCAGGATCAAGAAGTGAAATACAATCACAAACTATCTGATTGATAAAATGTGCACCTTGACTTCCTCCAAGTACGAGAATTGTAAATTTTCCTGAAGAAAGTCCATATTTTTCAAAATTTTTTGTGGTTGATAGAAATTCTTTTCTGATAGGAATCCCGGTGACTATGGTTTTCCTAAGAAATTTCTCGGTTCCAGGAAAACCAATAGCAGCAGGAACTCCCAATCTGTTAAGTATTCTATTCGCCAATCCAGGAACAAAATTCTGCTCGTGGAGAATAATATTCTTTCTCGTTAAAAGTCCTACTATTCCTATAAAAACTGTTGCGTAGCTACCCATACACACTATAAGATCAATTTTTTTACCAGAAACCAATAACATTGATTTTAAAAGAACAAAAACTGCAACAAAACAGAGGGCAGGCATTAAAAATCGCCTTCTTGGTCTTTTTAATACTGGTATCGCCATAAATCTAAAACCCTTTTTACTCCATATCTCGAGATTCTCGATTTTCTTTTCTCCTGCAAAAGAGATACTCATACCAGGGTTAATTTCCAATATTTTCTCAGCAAGAGCAACTGCAGGGAAATAATGGCCTCCTGTAGAACCTACAGCAATAAGAATGCTGGGTGGTAAATTATCAGACCTGGTTTTATTATTCATTATATCATTTTCATTTCTTAATCATTCCTGAAAACCCTTTGCCTGTATCAACCCACATACAGGGAAAGGAGGATTCTCTATTGAAAAAAATACGGAAAAACCTTATATTTCAGGAGAAAATCTTAAACCTGTGTTATAATTTAATTCAAATATGTTAACATATTTCAGGGATTTAATAAACCCTTGTATACTGTAATAAAAGTAACTTAATTGAAACTTACAATGAACCATGCAGTATCAAAAAAGATTTTATAGAACAATATCGGCAAAGGACCTTGTACAATTTTCAGTTCAAGTAAAAGAAAGTGACCTCTTTATAATGGCCAGCAGAAATCTTTCAGATGAAACAGAAAAAGAACTTAAGAAACAAAGGTATCTGCTCGAAAAATACATAGAGGAACATCCTGATTTTTATCTCTCCTTCAAACCACTACCTTGTGATGAAGACGCGCCAGATATTGTAAAGATGATGAGCCAGGCATCTTTTCTGTGCGATGTTGGACCAATGGCTACAGTCGCCGGAGCAATAGCGGAGATGATTGGAAATCACCTTTTACAGTTTACAGACCAGATTATTATCGAAAATGGTGGAGATATTTTCTTAAAAACAAAGAAGGAAAGGTTAATATCAATTTTTGCAGGAAATAGTCCATTTTCTATGAGAATAGGAATTAAGGTAAAGCCGCGTGATACTTGCTTTGGTATTGCAACATCCAGCGGAACAGTTGGGCATTCAACAAGCAAGGGCAAAGCAAACAGCGTTACAGTATTATGCCCAACTGCAACACTCGCAGATGGTCTTGCTACCTGTATATGCAACCTGATAGGTGATGATGATTTTTCAATGCTAAAAAACAACATTAAAAATTTTCCTTTTCTCGACGGAATCTTAGTAATAAAGGACAAAGACCTATTTGCATGGGGGGATATTGAAATCATTAAAACAAGATAATATCATCAATTTTATATCCAGGATAAGGGTTCCTGCTGGATGGTTTTTCTTTATACTTGTGGCATGCATTGGAAAATTTGAGAAGACATGGCCGGTAATACTTATTTTGATTGGGGAAGCATTCAGAACAATTGCAGCAGGAACAATTATAAAAAACGAAAAATTAGCCACAGAAGGAGTATACAACATTGTAAGACATCCTCTTTATCTCGGAAGTTTTTGTATTGCATTAGGATTATGTTTTATATGCAATGAAATATTAATATGGATATATTTCTTAATCTTCTTCCCTGCAACATATATAGCAGCAATTAAGATTGAGGAAAAATGGCTCAAGACAAAATTCAAAGATTCATTTGAAGAATACAAAAAAAATATCCCTGCATTTGTACCCCTTAAGATAAGGAAATTTCAAAAAAAAGGAATGTTTTCATGGAAACTTGCTTTTAAGAATAAGGAACACCATAATTGGTTAATACTGGCAGTTGTTTTAATAATTCTTATTCTAAAATCACGGTAAACAATGTTCTTTCAATTCAAAACAAATATTGTAAAAATTAAATAAACCACATCATGAGGATTACTCGATCCATCTCTTTTATATTTCTGCACTGTTGGTTTATTGTTTTTTATTCTGCTAATATCCATCTTAGTCATAAACATATATTACACAACTAAAGGAATTAAAATGAGTTCCTTCCTATGGGAAAAATGGATTCTTCTATAATAGCAGTATTTCTGTTTATCATCTATCCAACAATTTATCGTGAGTCCTTCGGTATTTATCTGGATATGAATCTTAGGTAGTCTGATTTTTCCATACTCGCATTGCCGCATCTCCTTTGTTATTCGAAAATATTGGATGGATTATTGCTGATGTCTATACGGTTTTAGAATTTTCTATCTTAAATTCCAGAGATTGAGAACATTTAATT
>MWDQ01000144.1 GCA_002070645.1 candidate division TA06 bacterium ADurb.Bin131 | reverse complement strand
AATAGATTGTGCAGAATTGAGGTTTGTTCATCTGACATAAAAAAGGTTATAAAATTCAGAGAAGATATAGTTGAGGCATTGAAAAAAATCGGCTACACATATATTACGCTTGACCTTGAAGGGTATAAAACAGGCAGTATGAACAAAACAGTGAAATCCTGAGATTGAAGGTTACCAAACCAAATGCAAGTAATAATAAACATAGTAAAGGAATCCTGGTATCTTTTTTTTCAGATGAGTACCTATCTTATTCTCGGTTTATTCGTTGCAGGACTCATCCATATTTTCTTGAAACCAGAGACAATCTTCAGACATCTCGGAAAACCAGGTTTTCTTTCCATTGTTAAGGCAGTGTTATTCGGTGTACCACTTCCGCTCTGTTCCTGTGGTGTTCTTCCACCAGCAGCATCTTTTTATAGATCTGGCGCAAGCAAAGGATCAATTCTTGCATTTTTGATTTCAACCCCTACAACAGGTATTGATTCAATATTTGCAACATATGGATTGCTCGGAGGGGTCTTTATGTTATTTAGAATTATGGCCGCTGTTGTAATTGGCTTTATTGCAGGCATTCTTACTGATATTTTCGAAACAACAAGAACCCCCTCTGAAAAACAATTGAGTAAAGGAAGTTTTTCCTGCTCAGATTCAACAGTTATAGGTGGGTTAAGATATGCGTTTGTAGATCTATATGGTTCTATTGTCAGATGGATATTCTGGGGTGTTTTAATAGGAGGGGCAATTTCTTATCTTGTTCCTGTGGAATTTGTATCAAAATATTTGAGTAATAGATGCATTTCATATTTGCTGATGCTCACAATAGGAATACCACTTTATGTTTGTGCAACTGGTTCAATACCAATAGCAGCATCTTTAATAGCAAAGGGAATGAGTCCAGGCGCTGGACTTGTTTTTTTGATAACAGGTCCAGCGACAAATGCAGTAACAATGCTTTTTGTCGGTAAAACACTCGGAAGAAAGAGTTTTACTGTTTATATAATATCCATTATGGTTGGAGCAATCTTCTTTGGATACATGCTTGATATAGTTGCAGGGCATTTCAACCTGAGTATTTCAGCAATGGCACACAGACACGAAGGTTCTTCAGTGGTTTCATATATCTCGTCATTTATATTAATAATCCTTGCTATAAATTATGGCATTATTTCAATCAAACAAAAATTTATAACAAGAAAACTTAAAAACTGTTTTGTGTTTGATGTTCCTGATATATCCTGTAATAATTGCGCACGGACAATTAAGAAAGTGCTTTCTTCTGTTGATGGAGTGCAATCGGTTGATGTTGATATCAGAAGAAAAAAGGTCAGGGTATGTTGCACACTTGATAATACAGAAAAAATAAAGGAGGTACTTGAATCTGCTGGTTATCCTGTTTCAAAATAATCTGTCCAGTATCTCTGAATTTCCAGAGAAGAACGCGCTTGGTGGGAGTTGAACCCACAGCCTCTGGCTCCGGAGGCCAGCGCTCTATCCTGTTGAGCTACAAGCGCTCAGGAAAGCATAACTTAGATGTTTGCAATCTTTGAAAATCTACACAATCGGCTTGAATCTGCTATAGCGCAGTTTTTAACCTCGCAGTTATCTTCGATAAAAACAGAATTGCCTATGATACTCTGCGAGACCCAGGAATTTTCACCAATTATTACATTCTCGAACAAGATTGAGTCCTGTATGATTGCCTTAGAACCAATATAACAACCATCCCCGATAATAACATTTCCTCTTATTTCAACTCCTTCACCAAAAACAATATTTCTTCCTTTAATAAGAGATCCCTGAATACAGATATTCCTGTAGAAATTATTATTTGAAGGAGGCTCATCACTATCTTCAATGTAAGATTTTAATTTTATCGCATCGAAGTTAGCCTTTTTATAGTTCTCTATTGTTCCAACATCAATCCAGTACCCTGTATGAAGAAATGCATATAGACCTTTTCCTTTATTTATTAATTCAGGAAATGTTTCCTTTTCAATAGAGGTTTCCTTGCCATCCGGAATTTCGTTAAGAATATCTGATTGAAGAATATAAATACCTGCATTGATAATATTTGACGCTGGTTTTAGTGGTTTTTCAATGAATGCTCTTATCCTTTTTTCACCATCAATATCAATCACACCAAATGCTGAGGGATTATCCACAGTAGTGGTACATATTGTTGCAAACGCATCTTTTTCTTTGTGAAAATTCAACATTTCTTCAAGATCGCAGTCAGATATAATATCCCCATTAAAAACAAAAAATTCTTTTTCTCCTTTCAGGAATTTACGCGAGTTTTTAATCCCGCCTGCTGTTCCGAGAGGATTTTTTTCACATGAAATATATAGTTTTATGCCTGCTTTCTTTGCTATTGAAAAAACCTCTTTATATGTTTTACAATGCTGGCCAATAGCAAGAATCACTGTATCTATTCCATACTTTGAAAGAAGATAAAATTGATAATAAATAAGCGGTTTATTTACAACAGGAAGGAATGACTTTGGAGTCGTCAATGTAAATGGCCTTAATCTTGTTCCAAAACCACCGAGAAGTATAAGGGCTTTAATCTCTACCTCCTTTCGCAGGTATTAATCCTGGTCATGGTTAGATGGTAAAAAGCAGGTGAAAAAAACAGAGAAAAACCTAAAATGAATATATTTTCTCTGGTTTTATACCTGCCACTCTTCAGGTAATGAAGTTGAATGAATACCTGCCCTGCAATATAGAGTAAATTTTGTATTTAATTTACAATTTTAAAATTTCCATGTCAAATTTCAGAATTACTTCATTAAAAATCTATTTGATTGGTTGTGATTTTAAAAAACTGATATATCTCTTACGGGTTAGTTTTTGACTTTGTTATGGATTGTTTTTTATTATTTCTAACACTTTGTTTGCTTGTGGAATTCCTTCAGAAAGGTTAACAAGAATATTTTCTAATTCCTCTAATTCTTCTTTACTTGCTTTTTTAACTACTTCAGGGTCTGTCAGAATTTCTCCTATTATGAACCCTTTAAGATCCTTTTCTCCTCTTACCTTTAGGAATTGTAAACATGCTTTATCAAATGGTATTTCTCCTGCAATAATTCTTTTCTTTATTGAAAGTATAAAACTGTCTATCTCTCTTTCCATCTGTTCTACAAATATCTTTAACTCCTCTGCTGTATTAAAAGATTCTGCCTTGCCTCCCTGCCAATCTTTTAGACCAATATTATATGCATCTTTCATAATGGCGGAATCTCCGAGAACACGAGTAAATGAGTCCAGTGTTGAAATCTTTATGGATATCTCTCTCCTTTTGTTCTCCAGCACTGGTCTCGCTGAGATTTCCCACATTGTTTCCTGTACCAATGGATGCTTACATTTTTCTAATTTCTCAATCAGCCATTCTTGTCGAAATTGGGGACGCTGCCTTAATATCTCTGCTATGCACAATTGTATAAACCATTCATCTTTACTGGAGAGTAATTCAATTTCTTTCATAATAGATTTTGCTGCTTCTGGTGATAAAGATGTCCACAATGGATTTTCTGGCAGAGCATAAGATATATTTTTCGATGAAGAAAGAATTTGATATGATTCTTTGATGTCATCGGTAATGTAAACAGGAACAATAGCAGTTAGTGCTTTCCCGGGGTTTCTCCTATAAAGATATTTTATCAAACTTTTGGGAGGATCCTTTTTCTGTTGATTAATAACTGGTAAAAAACAATCAGCAATAACTTCAAATGGGATTGAGTTTATTATACCTTCTTCCATATCATGTTTAAGCCTTAAATCTTCTGTTCCAAGGTATGGCATTAATCCTTTTACTATGCAACGTTCACTTATATTAAGTTGTTCAATCACGACACCCATTAACATTGCTTCTTTAGTGTCTATAGCCTTTGTTTTATAATACATCAGTTGAGGAATCAGTTTTTCATAATCTTTCCCACCAAGTTTTTTGAGTTTTCCTAATGCTCCGTAAAATTCTTCCTCAGTTGTAGCATTGTTAAACAGTTTTAGTTCTGACTGAATTACAGGGTCAGGAGTTATCTCTTTCTTTTCAACAAAACGTCCTTCTCCTGATACCAGTCCATTATAAATTACAATGAAAAACATAATGAGAACCTTCAGGAACGTATTGGCTTTTACCATTATCATCACCTTTTTTTCTCAATTATCCTTAAGTATATCACCTATAATTAAAAACCTATATTTTTGGTCGTCCTCCTGCTGATGTTTAACTTTAACTATTGCACGCCACCAATACTGGTATTTTGTTTATTCAAAAGTATCTGGCATCCAGTATTGTTCACCCCACACTACAACTTGTCTATTCCTTAAAAGTGCTGCTGTGTGTCTTTCCCCAGCAGCAATCGCTATCACATTTTTTAA
>MWDQ01000143.1 GCA_002070645.1 candidate division TA06 bacterium ADurb.Bin131 | reverse complement strand
GCGGTTGTCCATGTTTTTCCATCGTTGTTTCCATCAACAATGGTCCAATTTGCTGGAAGCCCTGAACTAAAATCTTCAGAAATTAACCTGGTGAATCCTTTTGTTAAATCAGACGAAAGAAGGAGATTGAGAAATTGCGGCCAGAGGCCTTCTGCAAAAGAAAGGTTTTCTGAGTTGTAGTTTATGTCAACTGCTTGTTCTGGAACATAAATTGATAATCCATTTGCAACTGGCAATCCAAAGTTTGCAATAATCATAAGATTAAGTGTATTTATAATGTCATTTGTTTGATTAATAATCTGCTGGTTCGAAGCAATATAGGAGAGTTGTTCGATAAATATTTTCAGGTCCTTATAATCCTCGTCATCAAAGTGAGGTGTTTGTAATAAGGATGCGTAGAGGTAAATCCATTGGTTATCAATTTCTATTGCTGATTGACAGAGGTTGTTCAATGTATCAAACAGTTGATCTGTGTATGATAGGTTTACTGCAGAAAGCGTATCACTGCTATACTGTCCATAATATTCGGCATATTTTTGAACAATGAGTATAGCAAATTCTTCTGGTGTGGATAATGGTTGTGAGGTTATTATACGGGAAATTGTATCATATGGGAAGCCCCTTACCATTATAGTTTCTTCAGAAGCAACCATATAGTTTGCACAGTTTCTTATTTCATATGCAACCTCCACCATTCCCATAAGGCAGGCATCAAACCCGAGGATATCAATAAAACAATTATCATATGAAAGTGCATCTGCAATCTCTTTAAGTGTTAACTCATCAAACGATGTATCATCGAAACACACACTTTTTTGGTATCTTCTTGCATTAATTTTTCTTTTTAGTTGCTTCAGGGTTTTTTCAATTTCTGTTGTTTCACTATGCGAAAGATTTCCGTATTTTAGTTGTTGTTCCATACTATTTGCGAGAATACTCATTGAACGCCATCCATCGCCATGGTCCCACAGAATAAGGGCATAGTGCTCAGCAGGATAATTGTCTTTTGCCCATTTGACAAACGAATGAAGCACCTGTGGGTCACCCATATTTACTTCTCTTCCGCCAATTCCATCGCCCCAGTCAGAGACAGCATTACTGATTGTTGGTTCCATATTTTGGGTAATTTTGAATCTTTGAGTATTTGTCCAGTTTCCGTACCGTGTGTCATATCCTGGTCCCCTATCAAACTGGGCCAGAAGATTTACCTGTGATGTTGATCCAACTGAACTTAATTCAAAAAAGTCATCTATTGCATATCTTTCTAAATTATTATCCCCATCGAGGTAAATCATGATTGTCCATTTTGGCAGACCTTGCGCCTGTGAAAGAAAGAGCAGAGATATACCAATTAAAAGAAATAATCTCAAAAAAGATTTCTTACTTTTTTTTATTGATTGTTGGAATAATTCTACCATCTTCGTCCCAGAAAAGACATTCATTTAGTATAAAGGAATTTACAGGGATGTTTTTTACAAAAGAAAATTTGATGTTCAGAAATTTTGCATCAGAAATATCTATTGAAGGAAATATTCCACCGCTTATCTTTAGGCTTTTTCCCTTTTGAGAAAAACCACTAAATATCCTTGTTTTATTTGATCCAGCGTCAATCTCTATAAATTTTATGTCATCAGGAATAGAAAGATTAATCTCAAAACTTGATATATTTTTAAGATTTCCATAGACGAAAAGTGGAATAGTAACAAGTTTTGATGTTTCATCAATGATTCCTTCGCCGAGCATCACATCTCCAGAAACAATTATATCTATTTCTTTTATTGATTTTTTACTTTTGTCTTCTGTTTCAGCAGTAATTGAAAAACAATATCTTCCAGCAGGAATTTTTTTACTAACTTTTTTTATCTTGAGAAAGGATTGCCTTTTATCAGTTGTGAGACATGTGTCTGTCAGAGACGCATCGAATCCAGTGTTTTTGTTCACATGCAAAAACACTGCTTTATCAAATCCACTGAGAAATTTTGCTTTCAAAGGTATTTCAACCTCATTTTTTGAAGAATCAAGCACACATTCCGATGGTGCTTCAATCAAAAAATCAGGTTCTATTTTTATTTTTTCCCATTTCCAGACAAGTTTTGAATTTTTATCTATGACAAAACTTACTGAATTATTCTTACTACTAATTGCTGAGCCCTTTCCTTCGCACCCGATACATATTGCCTTCTCAGTATCATTTATTAAAACTTCTGTTTCCACTCTACAACTTACTCTATCTCCTTTTTCAAATGTTGTAATTCCAGGGGGTGGAACAGGATTGCCATATTCAGAAAGAACAAGCAGTATCACATTGTTTGATGGTTGAATATTTCCTGGTATATTTTTTGTTTGCCTATCCTGAGGTTCATGGGATCTTGTTTCCTGTGGTATCTCAAATCTCCTGGGTTTTTCAGGTAGCAGTGGTCGAGGTTGTTGCTCTATTGATGGCCCTATGGTTGTGGATGTTATTGGAGTTGAGGTAGTCCCAGCAGGAACTTGTCTGGTTTCTCCGGAAGGAGTTGTTGGTTGGGGTGTTTGTTTATTGTCTATTTGTCCTGCCTTTATGCTTCCTGACAAGGTCGTACAGGGAATTGATTGTCCGTTTGAATCAGATAATTTTACTGAAGAAAGGACAAGGTTTGAATACCCTTCCTTGATTATCTGAAATCTCAAGGTTGCAAGAATACCTCTACCTGATATACCTGAAAGTCCAGGGTGAAAGCCAGCAATTCTTATAATCCCTGGATTGCCTGCATTTGTCATAATAGTAAATGAATCTGTCGCAGGGCCTTTGGTTACTTCTATAAATCTGAGGACCTGTTGGTTATACTGTACAGTAAATTGATAACCAGTAAAGATTTTTTCAGAGGAAAAGATCACATTTACATCAATAATCTGTTGTGCCGAGAAATTCTGCATGTTAATGGACGGGATTTCAATACTTGCCGAAAAAAGTTTTAATGTTGCCACAAGGAAAGAGTACAGGATAACTGCAGAAATAAGTTTTCTCATAAGTTTTATTATGTCGGGGCGAGTGGATTTGAACCACCGACCCTCTGGTCCCAAACCAGATGCTCTAGCCGGACTGAGCCACGCCCCGAATTTTTTTATATTTTACAACTTTTTCTAAATCCTGTCATATTGCAAATAATAATGTGTAGTGAAAAAGATGGTGAATAGATTTAAAAATAAGTGAGAAATAGAAGATTACAAAGCAAGGAAAATAAGAAAACGAGGGGTTGAAAAATACAAAATAAATAAGAAGATATCTCTTTTGGATTTTATAATCTTGATTCTTTATCTTGAATTGAGAACATTCGTCTTTATCGCGGGGATTTTGTTATAAATATTTTTTCAGGTATCTCTATTTATGGTTTGTATTACTGTGGAGATTATATGCTCCACGCTTATCTCTGTAAGACATCTTGTATTATCGCATTGTTTTCTTATTTGATAATTGCAGGGAGCACATTTGGCAGATGTTTGAATAATTGTTACATTGTTTCCTTTTGGCGCCCATATTTCTGGGTTTGTTGGACCAAAGATGATAAATGTATTTAACCCGAGAAATGCTGCAAGATGAGAAACACCGCTATCATTTCCAATAAAAAAGGAACCTTTTTCGAGTTCATCAGCAAGATTAGCCACTTTTTCTGTTTCAACGATATATTCAATTCCTGTGTTTTCAATCCAGTAGTCCTTTTCTGATTTTTCACACTCACCTATTATTATCTTGCATTTACATATTTGTTTTAGTTCTGAAAAAATTCTGAGAAAGTACTCACGGGGCAGATTTTTCTTTTTACTTCCACTTCCTGGATGGATAAAGAAGATATCTTTACCTGTATTTTTTTGCGGAGGATGTATTTTAGATATTGTTTTTATTCCTGATTTGTGCAGTGGCTCAAGAAGGAAGTCAGTGATATGATATGGTGGTTCTTCAGGAACAGGATGAAAAATTACTTTATCTTTGTATCTTCTTGAGATATTTCCTGCAAGGATTCCCTCCTGTTCAATATATGCGATAACAAGATCAAAAAAAGGCATATCAGGCAGGTTATCAAAACTTTGTTGGTGTATAAAAAACTTCAGGAGTCGTATATCGTCAAAACCAATGCCCTTTTCGATGAGTTTTATTTTTTCAAGATATTCTATCATCTTTCTTGAACCAATAAGATAAACATTATAGAGCGCTTTTTTCAAGGAATAAAAAACAGAAAAGGTTGCAACAGTGTCTCCAAAACTTCCAGGTCTTATTATAAGTGCTTTTTTCAAAGTATTCGGTTCCATAATATAATCTAATAAAAAACAAAGGAAAATATCTATGTTCTTTTTTTGGCCAATACACGATGAGTTCGGGGTTAAACGGGTTCCATTTATTAATTATACAATAATTTTTGTTAATGTCATCGTATATTTTTTATTTGGATTCAGTGGTAATTATGAACAAATTGTTGAAACCTTTGGTTTTATTCCTGCAAGATTTTCCTGGCTTACTATTTTTACTTCAATGTTTCTCCATGGAGGTATTATGCATCTTGTCGGAAATATGTGGTATTTGTATTTGATGGGGGACAACATTGAAGATAGATGGGGACATTTTCAATACCTGGTTTTTTATCTTTTTTCAGGAATCGTTGCGTCTCTTTTTTATGGTTTCTTTTCTTTTGGGGATGCAAGGACAATTCCTTCAATAGGTGCTTCTGGAGCAATATCAGGGGTGCTCGGTGCATATCTTGTTTTATTTCCAAAAG
>MWDQ01000142.1 GCA_002070645.1 candidate division TA06 bacterium ADurb.Bin131 | reverse complement strand
TGTGTCAGATGGGGTTTATTGCTGAAAACATGGCAATGTTTGATCCTGTGAGAATTAAACAAAAGGCAGATGAATACAGTGTTGAAATCTTTTCTGTATTTCTTCTTTTCAATGGACAGATTTTCAATCTTAAAGATGGTCCTGCAACAATGGGTTTTGTCGCACCTGCTTTTAGAAAAGAGCGGCTGAAACTTGCGCTTGAGTTTTCTGATTTTGTTAAGGAAATGCAGACAGAATTTATTGTTTCTCATGTTGGATTTATTCCCGATGATGAGCAGGATCCTGTTTATCAGTCGTTTATTCCAGTGATAAAGGAGTTTATTGAAAAATGCAGGAAAAATGGACAGTTTTTCTGTTTTGAAACTGGTCAGGAACTTCCTTCAACCCTGAAAAGAACAATCATTGACATTGGTCTTGATAATGTGGGCATAAACCTCGACCCTGCAAATTTGATACTTTATGGAAAGGCAAATCCCATAGATGCCGTTGAGATATTTGGGAAATATATCAGGAGCATCCATGGAAAGGATGCACTCTGGCCTAATAGAGACGAGTATCTTGGTAAAGAGGTTCCTGTGGGAGATGGTATTGTGAATTTTCCATTATTGCTGAGAAGGTTGAAAAACATCGGGTTTAATGGACCCATTATCATCGAGCGGGAAATCTCAGGAGAAAAACAGATTCAGGACATAAAAAGAGCAATTGAGTTCTTTTCAAAAATTATTTAGCCCTGCTGAATTTTATATGTTAATTCAAGGGATTTTTCAAATTGAGGAATTTCGAGAAAACTCTGTGTAATATTTCCTCCATTTTCAAGAAAGCAAAAAAGAAACTGGCCCATCTTACTTTTTCCTGTTAAAACAAGAAAAATATGGGAATTTTTATACTGAATATTCGCAATCTTTGATTCCTGTCGGTTTTTCATATAGTTTGCAATAAAATCATAGGATTTAAAGATATGGGGGATATCTCTTAATTCATTAGCAATAATGCTGATGATTGTTTCGAAATCTCCGATTGAAAAATTGGCGAGACGATTTTCGTGAAACATTAAACAACCAGATGTAAGATTTTCAAGTCCTCTTTTTACCTGAAATATGCCTTTTTTAGCAATGGAATCTACTGAATATCCGGATGAAATCGGTAAAAAATCAATATCTGCCCCTTTGTTTGTTATTTCCCCTGGATGAGAAACAACATTGAAAATATTCTGGTTATCATCAAGATAATCAACACAAAAATTCTGTATTCCGTATGGTTTTGGTTCCCAGGTAAGACCGCGCACATCAGAAAATATTTTCCCTGGTTTTAGAAGATTCATAGAAAAAAAACAATGATTTTCTCTGAGGAAATAAAGTGAATTAAGCCCAATCTGAGACCTATGGGCATTAATTGTTTGAGCGTGCTTGATATTATATCTTCCAAAGGTATGATTAACCTCTTCAAAATGATTCCTTATTTCATCTATCTGAAATTCTCTACCATCGCTCCCGAGATATATTGATGGATCTCTTTCAGATGAATCTCTGTTAAAAGAATGTGCTGAAAACTCTGCCTTTGATTGATAAAAATAATCTCTTATCTTGTAGATTGTGTTTTCTTTAATATCATAGATACACAATCCTATATGTGGAATAAATCCAATCTCATTAAGAACCGACACATACCTGAACATTTCTGCAGGATCCTGTTGAGATTTTCCATTTCCAGTAGCATCATTAACCCTGCATGCAATAAAAGGCGGGATACCCTTAAAAATAAAAGGTTTTTTTGCTGTCCAGACAATAGACCTCCAGAATATTCCGTCAAACCCTTTTGTATGTCCAAGGCAATTTTTGTTCCATATACCCTGTGAAATTCCGATAATAGTAATCCTGCCTTTTCCAAAAAACTTCCATATTCCAACAGGATTAAGATGAGCGTCCTTTAAAAAAACAGTCCAGTTCTTGTCAGGAGACAAAGGAATATTCACGAGCACTGGAATATTCGTATTTATTGTTTTTTCAGCAGAAAGGCCAGAAATCCATGATTCTTCAAACAAAACAGTATCTGCCTTTTTTATGTCAAACCCATCTATATTTGTAAACTGCGAAATTAAACTGCCATATGATGCAACCATGCCATCGAATATCAAAAGTCCCATACCAGAAGAAACCTGCTTGAATATTATTTTCCAGTCATCAGGAGTTAGTTTTTTTCCTGTTGCTTCCTGGGCAATAATAAGAAGATTCGTATTGGAAAGATCGTTTGGTTCAAGAAGTGTATAAGAAATATCAATGGTCTGATACCAGATTTGATAAAAATCAAGCGCACTTAAGATTGAGTTTTCAAATCTTTGATAACTAACATAATCAGAACTATCGCAGATTACTATTGTTTTCACATCTATTCCCAGTTTGCGTGGTTTTTTTCCATATCCATAAAAGAAATACCCTCTTTTTTTCTATATCTTTCGACAACCTCATCAAAAAATATAAATACAGTTTGTTCAAAAAGACAACCGCCAAACTGGATAGAACTGGGTATATTCAGAATAAATGATTTTTTACACAATTGTGTTAGGTGATTTTTTTCTGCTGTAATGCATAATGTACATGCCTTTGCTTTTTTTGCTGCTTTAATTGGAGGCAAAAGCATTCCTGGCTTGCCTGTTTTTGAAACAATAATTAAAAGATCATTGGTATCAATTGGCGGGCATACCTCTCCAATAAAAAAACTCTCTTTCCCGAGATGCCTTAATCTCATTGCAAATGCTTTACCAACCATACCGCTTCTTCCAAGCCCCCAGACAAAAATTCTCGAATGGCTTTTAATCTCATTGATAAAATCATTGTATGTCTCTTCAGGAATTTTCTCTATTGACTCAATAATTTCCTTGAGGATACTATTTTTCATATAATCTATTTTAATTCTTTAAGAAACTCTTAGCAATTATATACACAAACTTTTTACTTCCTGAAGCC
>MWDQ01000141.1 GCA_002070645.1 candidate division TA06 bacterium ADurb.Bin131 | reverse complement strand
TCCTTGTGGTTGAAATCTGCCAAAAGATTTATTCAAATCACATATTCAGGGTTTTATGTTCCAGCCAAAGATATTTGCAGAGTTTTTCCAGAAATACAATTGCCTTGTTTCTTCATCAATCTTGAAATAATCAAGCAGTTTAATTGATTGTCTATACCATAACGAGGCAGGAGGATTATCTGTGCCAAAAACACATTTCTTAAGATAAAAAAGCGCAAAATTCTCATCTAGATTTTTCATATCTGCATTCTCAATTCCTGATAGTTGTTTGATGATTTTGTTTATATGAAAATCAGACCCGCTTCCACCGGATAAACACATAAATGCATTTTTGTGGAATTCAATAAGCGTTAATGATTCTTGTTGATATGGTTCACCAGGATGGGCAATTATGACCTTTAAGTCAGGAAAATATCTGCATACTGGGTCAAGAGAAAATGGTCGCATATATTCAGAGTTAACATTATAGATTCTATCATCAGTGTTAACACTAACAACTCCTGTATGAAAAACAATGGGCATCTTTAGTTTTTCGGCTTTTTCGTAGAATGGATAAAATTTCTCATGGCCATAAGGTGCACCAGGATTGATAAACTTCAAGCCCTGAAAACCAAGTTCTTTTAATTCCTCAACCTTTTCTGGTTTATCTAAAACAGGTCCACCAACCTCAATATGTCCCATGCCAACAATTATATCTGGAAATTCCTTCATTGCCTGTAGGACCAGATCGTTATCATAATATCCTTTTTCATATAATTGTTTTCCGAGGGCAAGGGCACAAAATTTTATAACCCCTGTTTTTGACATATCATTGACAAGTTTCTTCAAATCTTCGCCCCTGTGAAGATGTCCGTGTATGTTTATTATTGGATGTTCAGGCATTTTTTTCCTTTGTTTTGTTGTGATTACCCGACTGTGAATAAACTTACTGTATCTTTATCTTCTTCAGAATCCAGATGTATAATATATCATAAAATTTGTTATTGTATTAAAAGTTTCCCAGTAGATTATCGATACATTTACAGAAAAAAAAAGCGGTTTATTTTGATTTTTGCAATTTGAATTAACAATGTAGTGAGCACCTTTAGGCGCTATGCATTTATGGTGTCAGGGAAAAGGGTACAGGACTAAAGTCCCTCACTACATGGGTTTAAATGATTGAATGCCGTGTCTCTACGAGACACCCCTCTAAAAGAGGGGAATTAAAATCCTCTCCGAACATTTTTTACGAAAAGAGGGAGAACAAAAAGAGATGAAATTCAGGTAAATACAGGAGAGGTTTTGGAAAGAGAATAAAGGATTTTTAGATGAAAAAAAACATACGAAATCTTGATTTTGAAGAATTAAAGGCATTGGTTGTTTCATCAGGAGAACCAGAGTTCAGGGCAACCCAGATTTTTAAATGGCTTTATGAGAAGGGTATTGAAGATTTTTCAAGAATGAGTGATATTCCTGAGGAACTAAGAAATTTGCTTGTATCAGATTATTCAGCAGGACTACCAGAAGCCGTTGAGATATTGAAGTCAAAGGATGGTACAAGAAAATTTCTTTTTAAACTTAACGATGAAAATTTTATAGAAAGTGTTTTAATTCCAGAGAAAGAAAGAAATACTGTTTGTATTTCAACTCAGGTTGGATGTAAATTTAGATGTGCTTTTTGTGCCAGTGGGAGAATAGGATTTATAAGAAATCTTGATGTCTCTGAAATACTTGGTCAGATATTATACATAAGGTTTAGAGAAAATGTT
Source organism: candidate division TA06 bacterium ADurb.Bin131 (assembly GCA_002070645.1). GTDB lineage: Bacteria > Ratteibacteria > UBA8468 > B48-G9 > DTJG01 > DTJG01. The sequence goes on along the minus strand of MWDQ01000141.1, from coordinate 16,603 downwards.
AAGGTATCAAATATTGTATTTATGGGCATGGGAGAACCATTTGATAACTATGATAATGTTATAAAGTCAATTATGATTATCAACAATAAGTATGGACTTAATATTGGAGCAAGAAAAATAACAGTTTCTACTGCAGGGGTTGTACCTGGTATTGAGAAATTTTCTAAAATTGGATTACAGGTTCGACTTTCGATTTCTCTTCATGCCTGTGATGATAATACCCGAAATCGTCTAATGCCAATAAATCGCAAATACCCACTTGTTGAATTACTTGGTGCCTGTAAAAGTTATATTCAGACCACAGGGAGAAGGATTACCCTCGAATATATCTTAATTGAAGGAATAAATTGTGGGGAAAGACATCTTGTTAACCTTGCAAATATTGCTAAAGAGTTAAATGCAGATGTTAACCTGATTCCAATAAGCAAAAATAAAAATACTGGTTTTTTACCACCTTCGCCAGAGGCAGTGCGTCACTTTGCTGATTTATTAAGGGATAAGAAAATTCGCGTTTCTATAAGAGATTCTCGCGGAAAAGATATAGATGCGGCGTGCGGACAACTCGCAGGAAAAAGGAGATAGATTGAAGAAATTTACATATGTTGTTTTTGATATTGACGGCACAATTGTTAGACCAGTGAGTTCCTGGAGGTATATCCACGAAAAACTGGGTAACTGGGATGTTCTTGCACACAAATACCAGGATATGTTTCTTGCTAAAAAAATCAGTTATAGAAAATTTTGTGAGCTTGATGCATCACACTGGAAAGGAATGCAGGAATCTAAAATTGCAGGTCTTTTTAATCCTGTTCCTTATACAAAAAATGCAAAGAAATGTTTGTTGAAATTGAAGAAAGAAGGATTTGGCTTAATTGCTCTTTCTACTGGTTTGCAGTATATTCCGGATAAGATAAAAGAAGAGATTGGTTTTAAGAAGATTGTTTCAAACCGTCTTATATCCAGAAATGGAATATTGACAGGTAAGGTTAAGATAAATATATCCCACGGAGAAAAAGGAAAGATTTTGAAGAATCTACTGGACAGTATGAATATTCTTCCTGCGAATGTAATATGTGTTGGCGATAGTGATGGTGATGTGCCAATGGCTCGGATATGTGGTTTTTCAATAGCATTTAATTCTACATCTGATAAACTGAACAATATCGTTGATTATGTCTGTAAGACAGATGATTTTCTTGAGGTTTTTAACCTGATAATGAATATTTCTACGAGAACAGATTAGTTTCTTAAACTGATAATCGGAGAAGGTAATCTACCCCCTCTTTTCATAAAGTTAGAAGATGAAAATTTATTTATTGACATTACAGGCATCTTTCCGAGAAGACCACCAAAGTTTACTTTTTCTCCTGCTTTTTTACCTGGAACAGGGATAATCCTTGCAGCAGTTGTTTTGTTGTTTATAATGCCGATGGCAAGTTCATCCGCTATAATAGCGCTTATTGTTTCTGCTGGTGTATTACCTGGAATTGCAACCATATCAAGACCTACTGAACAAACAGCAGTGAATGCTTCAAGTTTTTCCATATTAAGTGAAGATTTTGCCACTGCCTCTGACATGCCAGAATCCTCGCTTACAGGAATAAATGTGCCACTTAATCCTCCAACACTACTACTTGCCATTGCTCCACCTTTTTTTACTGCGTCCATCAAAAGTGCGATAGCCAGGGTCGAACCAGGCGCACCTATTTTTTCGATTCCAAATTCTTCAATAACCCTTGCTACAGAATCTCCAGGCGCTGTGGTGGAGGCAAGGGATATGTCAACTATTCCAAATGGTACTCTTATTTGATTTGCAATTTCTCTTCCGATTAATTCTCCTGCCCGCGTGATTTTAAAAACTGTTCTTTTGATTATATCTGAAAGTTGGGTGAGATTACATTCGCGATTTTTTTCAACAACACTTCTTACAACACCAGGTCCACTGATACCTATGTTTAAAGAAAAATCAGGTTCTCCTATACCATGAAAGGCGCCTGCCATAAAAGGATTATCCTCGGGTGCATTAACAAAAACAACAAATCTGCAGCAACCAATGCCATTTTTTGTTTTTCTGGATGTTTCTAAGAGCATTTTTCCGACAAGATTAACAGCATCTATATTCATTCCTGTATTTGTAGTTCCCACATTAAGAAAAGAACAAACCCTTGATGTGGATGCAAGAATATCCGGAAGTGTATCTATTAGATTTTTTTCGGCTTTTGTTGTGCCTTTCTGTACAAGGGCTCCAAACCCTCCTATATAGTCAATCTCTGCTTCTTCTGCTGCTGTGTCAATTGTTTGAGCCATCTCGATAAATTTTCGTGGGGTCGAATGCGTTTCCATAACCATGCTTATAGGTGTAATTGCGATTCTTTTATTGATGATAGGGATGCCATATTTTACTTCAACCTGTTTTGCGTGTTTTATAAGTTTTTTTCCATTTTGAACAAGTTTCTTGCGAACCTTGTCTTTGAAAATAGAAAAGTTTGAGTGGACACAATCCTTTATGTTTATTCCAAGGGTTGTTGTTCTTATATCAAGTTTTTCAAAAAGAATCATCCGAGCGGTTTCGTATATTTCTTCAATAGAAAATGGCATTCTTATATCCTGTGCATCATATTAAAAATATTTTCGTGTTGGACCTGAACTATTAAGCCCATTTCTTTACCAAGTGTCTGGAGATCTCTTGAGATTTTTTCCATACTCGAATTTGCCTCTTTTATATCAACGAGCATCACCATAACAAAGTGCTTCCTTATTATTTTTTGACTTATGTCTTCAATGTTTATGTTTTTTTTAAATAAAAGGTTTGAAATTCCTGCAACAATACCCTTTCTATCTTTTCCTATCACAGTGATAAAAAGAAGTTCCTTTTGCATATGATCTCCGTAGAAAAGGAAAAAGTTATGTTTGAAAAAGTATGCCTTTTGGCTTTATCTTCCAACAGAAATTATACACCGGTTTTTCTACGACGGACAAATAGTTTTATCAGTTCCATTCCCCACAGTGGTAAACTTGACAATATAATTGCCATTAAAAGGTCTATTCCTTTAAGTGTCTGTGTTTTGAATATAGGCTGCAAGAATGGTATGAAAATTACTGAAATCTCGAGTATTAATGAAACCAGATTTGCATAAACAAGTTTCATATTAGATGTAAATCCTATTTGGAATATTGATTTTGTGCTGCTTCTGAGATTGAACGAATGGAATAACTGGGAACAGGCAAGAACAAAAAATGCCATGGTTCTTGCCCTTAAAATATCCGCCTTCTCAACAAAGAGAACGTACCAGAAGGCAGTCAGGGTGCACAATGCAATAAAAAACCCTTGCAGTATTATAATCTTTGCATTTTGTAGGTTTATAATTGGTTCATCTGGTTTTCTCGGAGGTTTTTCCATATTCTGCGGATCAGCAGGGTCAACCCCGAGAGCAAGAGCAGGAAGCCCATCTGTAACGATATTTATCCAGAGTATGTGGATTGGAAACAGCGGCACAGGCATGTTCAACAGAGAACTAAAAAACATAACCATAATTTCGGCAATGTTACAGGATAAAAGATATTGGACAAATTTTCTGATGTTTTCATAAATTCCCCTACCCTCCTCCACTGCTGCAACGATTGATGTAAAATTGTCATCTGTGATAACCATATCTGCAACTTCTTTTGTTACATCTGTTCCTGTTATTCCCATAGCAATACCAATATCTGCTTCTTTTACCGCAGGCGCGTCATTAACTCCGTCTCCAGTCATTGCGACTATTTCATTGTGTTTTTTCAGTGCTCTGACTATTCCGAGTTTGTGATGAGGAGAAACCCTTGCATACACACAGGTATTGTTCACAACATCATAGAGGCGATTTTCGTCAATCTTATCAAGTTGTTCTCCTGTAATTACTGATTCTTCATTTTCTATTAAGGAAAGAGTTTTTGCTATTGCAACCGCAGATTGTTTATGGTCGCCGGTTATCATTTTTACTTTTATTCCAGCTTTTCTGCATGTTTGTATAGCTGGTTTTACTTCTTCCCTTGGAGGGTCTATCATTGCTAAAAGACCTGTAAATATAATATTTTTTTCAATATTTTCTTCAGTTATGTTAGTGCCGGGCTCAATCTTTCTGTAACCTGTTGCAATAATTCTTAATGCTTCCCTGGCAAAGGAATTTGTGATTTCAGTAATTTTTTTCTTTGTATAATCATCCATTGGTTTGGTTTTTCCATTTTCTTCAATAAATGAACACAGGTTTAAAAGTACATCAGGCGCTCCTTTTATAAAAGCAATAGTTTCTTCTTTATATTTTGCCACTACACTCATTCTTTTTCTTTCTGAATCAAAGGGAATTTCATCAATCATTTGGAATTCTTTCTCAATTTCTTGCTTTATTATTCCTGCCTTTCTCGCGGCAACAAGAAGCGCTGCTTCTGTTGGATCACCAACAATGCTCCATACACCATCTTTATTTATAAGGTTTGATGAATTACAGATAGTGGCGCAAATAAGGGATTTGTTGAGGCAGGGAAAATTTTCTGTATTCACACGATTATCGTCAATTGTGAAATATCCATCAGGAGAATATCCTGTACCAACAACATCGAAGATTATATTGTCGGCATATATTTTTTTTACGGTCATTTCGTTTTTCGTAAGGGTGCCTGTTTTATCAGAGCATATTACTGTTGTGCATCCGAGTGTTTCAACAGAGGGAAGTTTTCTGATTAAAACATGCCTTTTCGCCATTCTCTGAACTCCGAGGGCAAGCCCTATGGTTACAACTGCTGGTAATCCTTCTGGAACAGCAGCCACAGCAAGACTGACAGAGGTAAGAAAAACATCAATAAATTTTCCTCCTCTGAGATACTCCACTAAAAAAACCAGTCCTACAAGCAATAAACATATGTATACAAGAACTCTGCCAAAATCTTCAAGACGCTTCTGTAGAGGAGTTTCTTCGTAATCTGCCTCCTGTATCATTTCAGTTATTTTGCCTAATTCAGTTTGCATCCCTGTACCAACAACAATGCATCTTGCTCTTCCAGAAACAACGCTTGTGCCCATATAAACCATATTTGCTCTATCCGCAATTATTGCATCTGGTTCATTAAGAGGAATGTTTGTTTTAGGGACAGGGGCTGATTCCCCTGTTAAGCTTGCTTCCTGAACTGTAAAATTTGAGGTATGCCATGCTACCCTGCAATCAGCGGGAATATTATCTCCTGCATCAAGTTCTATGATATCTCCTGGAACAAGTAATTCTGAAAGTATTGTTTTTATTGTGCCATTACGTAGAACCTTTGTATAATGGCTAAAAAGTTTCTTTAATTCATCAAGGGCTTTTTCTGCTTTATATTCCTGAATGAATCCGAGAATAGAATTAAGGATAACAATACCAATAATGGCAAAGGTATCAATCCATTCTTTTAGCAAACCTGATATTATCGCTGCTATGATAAGGACCCATATAATAAAACTTTTGAACTGCTCGAAGAATAGAAAAATTGGATGTTTCTTCTTTTTTTTCTTAAGTTGGTTGCGTCCGTAAAGTAAAAGGCGTTCATCCGCATTTTCGTCTGAAAGTCCAGAGGATATATTTGTGCCTAATTGTTTTTCAATATCAGAGACATCAATCAACCATGGTTTTTCCATTTTTTATTTGTAATAAAAGTAAGTTTTGTTGTTGCTGAAAGATATTGTCCGTCGTATAATCATACCAGATATTTTGTTTTTATGCCAGACAGGGATAAAATATTGGAAAACTCAAGAGTGTTTATTGACTAATGGTTTATTAATTTAGAGCGCTATATAGTAGATGACGGAGTGTAAAGACAATGAGTGATACAGATGGTTTGAGTATTCCTGATTCTGTTTTAGAAAAACTTAATAAAAGAGGGATAAAGAGTTCTGATATTCGATTGAAGACAACCGCTGATCTTGATTTTTATGGCAACCCATCAGTGATATGGGTTTTTGCTACAGAAACAAAAATTCTTGTTATTCCTGAAACAGGTCTTCAGGAAGAACTTGAATTTGAACTTTCACGGATTAAGAGATTCAGGATAAGGGCATCTGTTGGAAGTGCATATCTTCAAGCAAGAGTAGATGATTTTTTTATTGAGCTTGTCAGGTTTACAAATGCACTCAGGTATAGGTTCAGTCGATTGATTGTTCAACTTGACCTTTTAAGACAGGGGAAACCTGTTTCTGATGAATATATCAATGAACCACATCCAATGACATGTCCTGTTTGCGGATTACCTCTTCAGACAGAGAAGGCAACATGTCCGAAGTGTGCGCGACAGGGACCAATAATGTTCAGGGTTCTTTATCTCCTTGAACCTTATCTTCACTGGGTGATTATTGTGCTGCTTCTGATGTTTATTTCGGTTGCCTTGAATCTTCTCCCTCCAAAACTTACACAGATTCTTGTTGATGAGGTATTAACAACGAGAAGGCATGTTGACTGGCTTGTCTGGATTGTTGTTGCCCTTGTTGCAGCGGAACTGATGAGAGCATTGATAAACATGGTTGTTGGAACATTAACAACCTCGATTGGAACATTAATTACTTTTGATTTAAGAAAAAAATTGTTTACAAAACTTCAAGGGTTATCTGTGGACTATTATGACCAGCAGTCAGTGGGTACCCTGATGACAAGATTTTCCTCTGACGTTGAGGCATTTCATGGTTTCATAACACAGGCAGGACAGGGATTTTTGCTTAATATGTTTTTGATTGCGGGTATTGGCATTATGCTTTTCTTTCTAAATGCTCGACTTGCATTTTTTGTTCTTATCCCTGTGCCCCTTGTTCTTTTTGGCACGTATTTTTTCTGGAATAAGATATATCCTATGTATTTCAAATTTTGGGATAGTCAATCAAAGATATCAAGGTTTTTGAATACAGTTCTATCAGGAATAAAGGTTGTGAAGGCATTTGCGCAGGAAGATAAAGAGATAAAAAGATTTGAAAAAATGGCAAATGATTTAAAGGATGCAAACCGCAGGGTTAACATAAATGTTGCAAAGTTTAATCCTCTTATGGCTTTCCTTTTTAGCACAGGTGGCCTTATTGTTTGGTATGCTGGTGGGAAAACAGTTCTTGCAAATACTGGATTTACTCTTGGTCAGCTTATGGCTTTTTTAAGTTATACAGGAATGTTTTATGCTCCATTATCACAAATGGCATTAATGTCTAACTGGGTAAGTAGTTTTGTTACAGCAAGCCACAGAATTTTTGAAATTCTTGATACTGAACCTCAGTTAAAGGATGCACCCAATGCGATTAGAATGCCACGAATAGAAGGACATATAAGGTTTGAGCATGTTACCTTTGGATATGATCCTTACCAGCCAATAATTAAGGATGTTTCTTTTGAGATAGAACCTGGTCGACTTGTTGGAATCGTGGGTAAAAGTGGGTCAGGAAAAACGACACTGGTTAATCTTATATGCAGGTTTTATGATGTCCAGGAAGGGGCAGTTTATATTGATGGCAAGGATATAAGGGATATATCATCGTATGACCTTCGTAGACAAATTGGACTTGTTCTTCAGGAGCCATTTCTTTTCAGGGGAAGTATAGCCGAAAATATTTCATATGGAAGGCCTGATGCGAGTTTTAAGGAAATTCTTAATGCAGCAAAAGCCGCAAACTGCCATGATTTTATTATGAAACTACCAAATGGATATGACACACAGCTCAGGGAACATGGTTCAGGAATATCAGGGGGTGAGAAACAAAGAATTGGAATTGCTCGTGCTCTTCTTTGCGACCCCCCAATTCTTATACTTGATGAAGCAACATCCTCTGTTGATACTGAATCCGAGAAAAAAATTCAGGACGCGCTGGATGTTCTTTGTAGAAACAGAACAACAATTGCGATTGCGCATCGTCTTTCAACATTAAGGGGTGCAGATAAAATCTTCGTTGTTGATAATGGAAGGATTGCTGAATCAGGCACACATAAAGAATTATTAGATATGAAGGGTATCTATTATCGTCTTGTGATGATGCAAACAAAATTAACGAGCATAGAAACAGAGGTTGGATAAAATGGAAGAAGAAAAAATAGAGAAGCCAGAGGTTGTTTTTCTTAAACCGGATAAAATTAAAATTTTCCGTGCAACATTCGGGACCATACACGTAATGGTAGATAATAACTCGCTGTACAGGGGTGTTTTTGCTGTGGCTGCATTTCCTGTTTCAAATCCAACAAAATATATTTCTCTCTTTTATTATGATGAAAGGGATAGGGAACAGGAGATAGGAATGCTCGAAGATATTGACGATTTAACAGAACAGCAAAGAGATCTTGTAAAACAAGCACTTACCAGGCAATATTTTTCTTTTGAGATTCTTGCAATAAACTCAATAAAGTTTGCCTATGGTCTTCTTTTTTTTGATGTTGAAACAGATAAAGGAACAAGACAATTTTCAATGAGATGGGAAGGTAGTCGTGCTCTTGACTATGCAGGCAAGGGTAAAATTATTCTCGATATTTTTGAAGACCGCTATGTTCTGAAAGACATTTCAAGTCTTAGTAGAACAGAACAAGAATTATTCCTTAGATATATATACTGGTGAAAATGTTTTTAATTAATAGAATCCTTATCAGTGCAGAGATTATCACAAAGAGGTTTTCTTGTGATATTTCTGAATGCAGGGGGATTTGTTGTTGTGATGGAGAATATGGTGCACCTGTAGAGTTTGGTGAGATTGAGGTGTTACAGTCAATACTTAAAGATATAGTTCCGTATCTTTCTGAAAAATCTAACCATAAGATAAAAGCAGAAGGTGTTTGTAAAAGAAGTGTCTGGGGAGGTTATGAAACTCCTCTTTCTGATGATGGTTCCTGTGTATATGCTGTTGAAAAAAATGGAATCGTTTTTTGTGGTATTGAACTTGCGTGGAAAGATGGAAAAATCACTTTCAGAAAACCTATATCTTGTCACCTTTATCCTGTTAGGGTAAGAAAATTCGGGATATTCGAATGTCTTGTTTATGAGCACTGGGATATCTGTAGAAGTCATAACTCCGAGAATACGCCTCTTGTATTTGAGTTTGTTTCTGATGCATTGCAAAGAAAATATGGGGCTGATTTTGTAGATAGATTAAGGGAAATTGCGTACAAATAAAAAAAATGGATTCTTTAATGGTTGATTTTTTTATTATCACTATTATTCTGGTTGAGGGATGGTGGATATATTTTGCATATCAGGTTGACCAGCAGATACACTCTGCGGGATTTGTGTTATTGGAAATTTTAACAGTATGCTGCCTTATATTGGGTTTTCTTTCTCTGGCTGAGGTTATTAAATTCAGATTTACCTTTTTATTACCATCTATACCAATATTTTCATATATTATTGTAAAGGGGATATATGCAATTCTTGATGTTACCTATGAGAAAAATAAATTAAGAAATGAAATTGCCAAGGCTTCAAAAACAAGTAGCAGTAAATCCTTTGAAAAGGTTGGTGATATTTATTTCTTAAAGTCAGATTTTGAGAATGCAATCATGTGGTATAGAAAAGCAAAATCAATTAAGGAGACCCCAGAAATAATTGAAAAGATAGATAGGACAAGAAAGGAAATTCTTCTTAAACAAAAGAAATTATGGATATGTCCTGAGTGCAGTATAACAAATTCAAGTAAGGACCAACAATGTAGAAGTTGTGGGGCGCTTAAGCCATCTTTAAGGGCAGTAAAAAAAGAATTATCCCAGGCCAGTAAGATTATGAAAAGGGATATTTTTTTTCTTACTGTAATGGTGTTTGTTGTTTCTTTCCTTATATGGTTTATAAAAAATTCCGGGATTCTTATGTCTATTATAGTTTTTTGTATATTATTTGTTCCTTTTGCCATATACCTTCTGGTTAAATTTTTTTCAGGATAGAATAAGATTAAAATTGACCTTGTGGGTATTTGACACGAGAAAAAAGAAGTGTTTTAATATAATTGCTGGAGGGTATTGAAGACAGTAATCCTTGTATTTTTAGAATCGCTAACCTCTGTATAAATGAACGGGAATATCCCGGAATGAAAGGAGGTGAAGAAAAATGAAAAGAAGAGGATTCACTCTCATAGAACTTCTGATAGTAATCGCTATCATAGCGATTCTTGCATCAATGATTCTACCTGTGATTAACAGGGCAAAGGAAAAAGCAAGAGAAGTATCGTGTATGAATAATCTTAAACAACTTGGAATTATCTTTTTCCTTTATGCTGAAGACAATGATGATTGGCTTCCTCCAGGGGCTTGGGGAGAGGCATTCAGAATTCGTGGAAATGTTAGTACAGTTTTACAGAATAGGTATAAAGTCAAAAAACAACTTGTTACGTGTGCTTCGGGTGATATGTACAGACGTTTTCGTGGAAATCCTGGATGGACATGGCCTGCGAGCGATGCTATGATGAGCTATCATTATGTTGGTGGAGATGGTGGAGTATCGTCGACACAGGGCAGTTACTGGTATGGTTGGCACAGAACGTATTTTAATGTAGGCACCCCGCGCAGACCCACACCAAGAACCATTATTAATGCAAAATGGGCAGATAGAACACCCTTAATGTGGGATATTTCTTATGATGCTGATGATGCCGTAAACCACTACTGGTATAAGACCCCTGTTAGTAATCATCCAAATAGTGATGGAACTGCTGCTTTTCAGAATGTCCTTTTCCTTGATGGTCATGTTGAAAAGCAAATACTCAGTCGGGGTGTGGGAAAATATAAATGGGGTCATGACTATTATGATAGGTTTTATCTGAATGACTAATTTATTAGATAGTGGGCTAACCTTCAACAGAATTGTCCGGGTTTCAAAGAACTCCAGTTTCTGAAGGAAATCTTGTCCTATTTTTGAAATTTTTCAATCCTTAATTTTTGATGAATCAATATCTTTAGTTATTCTGTTAAAGATTGATTCCACAGGGGATGTTACTAGTGGTTAAGAAGAAATTTTTTCTGATTCTTATTACCTTATTTCTGGTTTTTCTCAATGATACTCTGTATAGCGCTGGTTTTAATATAATCAGGAAAGAAATTGTTCTTGATGGTTTAACGCGGGTATATCGGGTACAAATTCCTGCTTCTTACGATGGGAAAAAACCTGTACCTTTGTTATTTGTTCTTCATGGTGGTGGGGGAACAGGCGAGAGGATACCCAAGTTTACTGGGTTTGGTGATCTCTGCGAAAAAAAAGGGTTTGTTGTGGTATATCCTGATGGATATAAAAATGTCTGGAATATTGCAAGTGGGTTGTTTCTATTTGGGGTAGATGATATCAAATTTTTTAAGGTGATGATTGAACAAATTTTAAGCCAATATAGGATTGATAAGACATTGATTTATGCTGCGGGTATTTCCAATGGAGCGATGATGTGCTTTACTCTTGCATGCCGTATGTCTGATAGTTTTGCTGCTATTGCTGCAGTTTCTGGAAATCTTCCTGTGATATTAATGCAGGAAAAACCAGAAGACCCTGTTTCTGTTTTGATAATAAATGGAACAGATGACCCAATTGTTCCGTATAATGGTGGAAGTATAAAGGTTTTCGGTAGGGAGAGAGGAAGAGTCCTTTCAACTGAAGAGACCTTAAACTTTTGGATTAAGGCCAACAATTGCATTCAACAGATATCAGTTGATAATCCGCCTGATACTGTTAAGGATGACGGTTCATATGTTGAGATAAAAGCATTCAGAAATCCGTTAAATGGAGTTGAGGTTATGTTATACAGTATCAAAGGAGGAGGACATACCTGGCCAGGAGCAGTACAATATTTACCAGAATACATCATTGGTAAAACAAACAAAGATATTAATGCTTCTGAAAGAATATGGGAGTTTTTTTCAAAACATAAAAAGGATATTAAATGATTGAAAGCGCAAAGAAACTTCGGGCAATTTATGAAAGAAAACCATACGCACCATTTTTTCAAAGGGAATTTGGTTTTTATTGTCTTAACAGGTGGAAGCAACAAGGATACATTAATGAGGAGACAAATCTTGATGAGTTATTTGGCTTTGATCCACCAGGAAATTATAATCTCGGTCAACTCGGCTGGACAATTGCAGGGTTTGAGCCATACTTTGAAAATAAGGTAATAGAGGATAAAGGCGATTATGAACTTGTTCAGGATGAAGGAGGAAGGCATGTATTGTTTTTTAAGGGAAGAAGAAATGGTTTTATGCCTGAATATGTAAGTCATCCAGTTAAAGATTGGAAAACATGGGTTGAAGATGTAAAATGGCGACTCAATCCAGAAACTAAGGAAAGAACAGAACAGTTTCATAGAATTCTTCCAGAACTTCTCGATGCACAGAACAAAGGTATGATGATTACTGAACGTGTTATTGGCGGGTATATGTATTTGAGATGCCTGATAGGGCCAAATGAACTCCCTTTATTTTTTTATGACCATCCGGATATTATCAATGATTGTATGAAAACATGGTTTGAACTTGCTGATAAGATTACAGCAGAACATCAAAAATATGTTTTGATTGATGAACTTTTTTTTGGCGAGGATATCTGCTATAACCATGGACCATTAATTTCTCCGAGGATGATAAGGGAATTTCTTTTTCCATACTATCAACAGTTGATTACAAATATAAAGGCGCGTCAATCAAAAGCAGGTAAGCATCTTTATTTTCATATTGATACAGATGGATATGCTGTCTCTGTCATACCGCTTTATAAGGAACTTGGAATGGATGTTATGTCTCCATTCGAGGTTGCATCAGGGTGTGATGTTGTAAGAGATGGACAGAATTTTCCTGATATTGCAATGTTTGGTGGGATAGACAAACGTGTTCTTGCAAAAACAACAAAGGAAATTGATGAACATCTTCAAAGGATACTACCTGCAATGTACAAACGGGGTGGATACATTCCAACCTGTGATCATGGGGTTCCAGAAGAAGTATCTTTTGAAAACTATATACACTATAGAAAAGAAGTGCTAAAATTTAACAAATAAGAGGAATAAGTCCTTAGCGAGGTTTATTATTAAGAGGGAAATTAAAATCTCCCCCAACCACTCTTTACAAAAGAGGGGGGAATTAAAATCTCCCCCTTTGCAAAGGGAAGCATATTTTTCTTTTGAAAAAGGATCTCTTCCTTTGTTTCCCCCTTTGAAAAAGGGATTATCCCTTACCCACAAGTTCCCCTTATAAAGGTGGCAAGGGAGATTTAGAGGGGATGGTATAAATAAATAGATAGTTTAATCTGATTCTTATCTACTATATACTTAACAAAGTTTGAAGTACCAATGAAATACCGGAGAAATCCCTATGGAAAAAAGAAATGTTGTCATAAAATTTTTTGCTCCTGTGATGGATGCAAGTATCAATGCTTTAATGAATGCTGTTGACCAGAAGATAAAGGAAGGCATATCAAAATTTACAATTCTTATTTCCTCACCTGGAGGTTCTGTTTTTCATGGTTTAAGCGCATATAATTATTTGAGGGGCATCCCAGCAGAAATAACAACTCATAACTTTGGGAGTGTTGATTCAATAGGTGTTGTTATCTTTTGTGCTGGTACCAGGCGACTTTCTGTTCCGCAGGCGCGTTTTTTACTCCATGGGGTGAGCGTTGGGTTCAGACAGAATGAGGGACTTGAGGAGAAACAACTTGAAGAACGGCTTAAGGGCCTGCGCATTGATATGGAAAATATCGCAAAGGTTATTGCTTTAAATACAAATAAAAATCCTGAGGATATTATCTCTGCTATGCTTGAAAGAACAGCGCTTAATCCTGAACAGGCGCTTTCATGGGGACTTGTGCATGATATTATTGGGGACCTTTATCCTTCTGGGTCAGAGGTGATTTCGATACATTTCCAGCAGCAGACAAATCAGCCCTAACATTCAATGCAACCATACCACATTTCATTATTTGCTTTTGTTGTATATCCGTAAATATGAAGAGTATCTGATGGTTTTGTTCCGTTTCTCATGCCTGCGTTGTGTATAAAAGTAAAGGGCTCCTGAAAATTAACTATCTCTTTTGATTTAATATTACCGGTTGAATCAATCTCAATTAACCAGTTCTCTGCGATTGTTTTTTTATTGTCATCTATTCCAGATATCAAACCAAAAATAAAAATTTTCCCATTTTTTGTAATATGAAATTTTCCTCGACACAGATTCATTTTTTCAATACCTGAAGGAAATTCTGTGCCCTCTTGAAATGAAAAAATTTCCTTTTGATCAAGGATCTTCTGTTTTTTTAATCTTGCATATTTCAGAGAATAGATTAAGGGTTCATCTGGAAAAAACTTTTGTTTTAATCTTTCATCACAACTTTTTTCTGTCCACAAAACATGAGTTATTCCATTGTCATCAACGAATAAATCACAATTCCATGCATTTCCGGCTGTCTTTTCTCTTCCAGATATCTCAACCCAGTATGTAAATGGTTCTTTTGTTATGTCAGGTGTGAATGAAAAAAATACTCTTCTGAAATCAAAGTCCCACATTCTCCCGGTTATCTCTCTTTTATATTTTCTCCATTCTGAGTTTGGTTCAGGGATATCACTTGTGCCAAAAACATAGGCAGCTCTATTTTTTAACTGTATATTGCTATAACAAAGGCGTATTCTATGTGGTACTGGATAATCATAGCCCCATGGCCAATAGAGTTTATCGCAAGATATGCATCTGCCATCTTTATCCATAAGCGACCAATATGCTCTGTCATAATCTCTGTTATGGAAGAGTAATAATTCAGAATTTTCCCTGTCAGCGGAAAAGTTTCTGTAGGAGTGTTCATTAAAAACCACAGGTTCACTAAAATGCGGGATTATTTTTTTTGCTTGTTTTGAATAATCAGGAGATTCAAATTGATAAACCATAGGAAGGCATACCCCTCGGATTGCTTCTGGCTCAAGCATAAACGCGTTTGCTGAAAGGAAAAGTTTTCCGTCTTCGAGAACACAGATTGGCGATGGTTCTCTTGTTTTTTCTGTATCCTGCCTTACTATTTCCCATCCTCGTGCCTTTTTTTGAAAAAGTGTCCATCTTGCGCAATTAAGCAAGGGAATACCGGGTATTGTATCCCAGCCACTAACAAATATCCTGTCATTGTCTGCTGCTATACAGGATGAACCCATACACCACAATGGATCCGCACCATTACCACAATTTGTAAATTGATAGATTTTTTCTTGAAAGAATCTCATCTTATTTTAATAATGGTTGGACTTGACATAACAGGAATTCTCACTGTTGTGTGGTCGATTGTCATTCTGATTTCTTTACTGTCATTAAAATCAGTTCTCATAACCAGTAGGTTATTCTTTAATCTGATTGCAGATATAATTGTGTCTGGTTCCTCTGGAACATTCCAGTAGATTGGCTTACCTCTCAAAATAAAATCGCTATACCTCAAACTCTCAAGATAAACCTCGTGAACAACCTTGATTTCTTCTGACATTTCATTTTGAGGCGACCATATGCAGAATGTATCGTGTCCTCTTAAAAGCATGTGCCATAGGAGTTCCTTATACCTATCTCTGCTCATTGGTTCAAAATCAGAAGGTATCTGCTTTGGCTTAAGAACAGTTTGCCAGTGGACAAAACTTACAATTGGAATTTCTGGCTTTGTATTTCTGCCCACAGATGTTGCTTCCTTAAGAAGGGGATAAAACCATCTATACTGTTTATTTTCAAATGTGTAATCATTAAAAAATCTATACCAGGTATATATTACAGGCATAGCTATTGTATATCCACTATACTTAAATTCATCAAACCATTTTCTATGGAGTGCATTCTGTTTTTTTTGATATGTTGCGTCTTTTACCTCTTTTTCAAAATAATCCCACCAGTATCTGTATCCATCGTGTGGATTTACAGCATAATTTCCTATCAGACATTCTGGATAGTATTGTTTAACTGTTTCAACAAAAACGCTTTTTTGTAAATCAGCCCTTTTTCTTCTGACTGCCCTTTGAAAATTATCAAAGTCCTCGATTCTTTCTATATTCTGCCGGCATATCGTGCATTTTTTTGAATTTTCCCATGCATCATTCCATTCCATGGGTCCATCAATTTCCCAGTCAACAGCCCAGTAGTTTATCTTAATACCTTCGTTTTTGTATGCCTCGAGGAATTGTTTTATCCTTGATTCAATTACAGGGTATCTTGTATCTATTCTAAAGGGACATCCAATCTTAACTCCCTTTGAAAATGATGTATCAAAAAATGGTTTTCCTTCATCATCAATGTGAGCGGTTTCTTCACTTCCATTGAAAAACATATACACAATTCCACTGGCATCCACAAAAACAGGAAGACCAAGATTTTTTCTTATTCTATCGATTCTTATTGCTTCTGATATACCTTTTTCTATACCTTCTTTTGGTATTCTCCATCCTGTTAAAAGAACAATTTTTCTTTCATTGAGTTTTTTCAGATAATCTGAAATTTCGTCATCAGATAAGTTTGAAGGTATACGAGCCCAAACAAAAAGAGGTAATCGTTGTTTGCTATCAATGGGTGCCGGAGACGTGTTTTTTATCAAAATATCACACACATTTTCCTGTGCCATAATTGTTCCTGTTAAAAGAAAAAATAAAAACGCCAATAGTTTTTTC
>MWDQ01000140.1 GCA_002070645.1 candidate division TA06 bacterium ADurb.Bin131 | reverse complement strand
CTCAACTATATCTTCTCTGAATTTTATAACCTTTTTTATGTCAGATGAACAAACCTCAATTCTGCACAATCTATTATAATCCCGCGCTCTTACTGTGGTAAAGCCGAGATTTTTTAGATATTTTTCAGCGAAAAGCACTCTTTTTAACCTGGATACTGTTATCTTTTCTCCATATGGAATTCTTGTAGCAAGACATGCCATTTGCGGTTTATTCCAGGTTGGAAGATGCATTTCCTTTGAAAGAATTCTGATATCTTTTTTACTTAAGCAGGCCTGTTGAAGTGGAGAGATAACTTGATAGATTGATTTTGCACGATTTCCTGGTCTATAGTCAGATAGATCATCAAGGTTTGAACCATCAGCGAGGGTATTAAATCTATTTTTTTTTGCAATAGTTGACATTTTTGAGAATAGATTTTTTTTACAATAAAAACATCTATCCCTGGAGTTTTCTGAAAATCTTTTATCAGAAAGTTTTTTTGAAGAAACAATAAATAATTCTACACCGAGTGATTCAACAAATTTTTTTGCAAAAGAAATCTCTGAATCAGGATAAACCTCTGATTTTTCAATAAAGGCCCCTACATTCTCTACACCAAGACATTCAACAGCAGATTTCAATAGAAATGTGCTATCAACTCCACCTGAATAAGCAACAAGAATCCTTCCTGAGTTTTTCAAGATTTTTTCAAGATGTTTCTTTTTCTTTTTGATACCCTCATTCAACATTCACTACTTCCTTAATTTCAGGAACACGGTCTTTAATAATTTTTTCTACCCTCATCTTAAGGGTTAATTCAGCAAAAGGACATCCTGCACAGGACCCTGTTAGTTTTACTTTAGCAACACCATCCTTAACCTCTATTAAATCACAATCACCACCTTCTGTTTGAAGAAAACCCCGTATATCCTTTAATGCTTCCTCAACCTTTGTTTTTATTTCTTCATTAGAAGCCATCAACGCCTCCTTTTTACTTTTGTGAATTTTGTTTTTTTCTATAATCCTCTATTGCTGCATGAAGTCCTTCTTCTGCAAGAAGAGAACAGTGCTTTTTCAGGGGTGGCAGTCCTTCAAGGACATCAATCACGTCCTTGTTCGTGATTTTTTCTGCTTCTTCAATGGTTTTTCCTTTTGCAAGTTCTGTTATAACAGAACTTGTTGCAATCGCCGCCCCACAACCAAATGTTTCAAACTTTATGTCCTCTATCCTGTTATCCTTTACCTTGATATATATCCACATAACATCTCCACAAACAGGATTTCCAACCTTTCCTATTCCATCGGGATTTTCAATTCTTCCCATATTTCTTGGGTTTTTGAAGTGATCAAGCAATTTTTCAGTGTACATTTTTTCTCCGTATTTTAAGTAAATTTTATCATTGCCTCAACAGATGCCCTTGCCTTTTTCATAATATCCTCTTGAAGTATAATTTCATTACTTTCGTTTTTCATGCATGATATTAAAAGTTCAGGCGTGGTTTTTTTCATATCAAGACAAATCTTGTTTGTCCCGAGAGAAAAAAATTCTTTATCTGGGTTTTCCTTTTTCATCCTGTATATCAAGCCTTCTTCTGTTCCAATAATGAATGTTTTTGCTTTTGATATACCCGGTCTTTTTAACATACCTGATGTCGAAAGAACAAAATCAGCATTGTCCTGGATTTCAGGATTGCATTCTGGATGAACAAGAATTTCCGCATCAGGGTATTTTTGTCTTGATCTTTTAATGTCATCTATTGTAAACATTCTGTGAATAAAACAATATCCATCCCATAAAATCAATTTTTTCCCAGGGCATGTTTTCTGAACAAAATAACCAAGATTTTTATCAGGCAGAAATATTACCCTTTCAGATGGTATATTATTTATTACTATTGCTGCATTTGAAGATGTGCAACAAACATCTGATACTGATTTTACCTCTGCTGATGTATTTACATATGAGACAACATAAGCATCAGGATTTTTCTTTTTCATCTCGATTATATCTTCAACCTTTGCCATGTCAGCAAGAGGACAACCTGCATCAAAAGCAGGAAGTAATACCAACCTGTCTGGATTTAAGATTTTTGCTGTTTCAGCCATAAACCTTACACCGCAAAATGCGATAATCTTTGAATCTACCTCTGCTGCTTTTCTTGCAAGTTCAAGAGAATCTCCCGTAAAATCAGCAACATCTTGTATAACGGGCATCTGATAATTATGGGCAAGGATTGTTATATTTTTTCTTTTCTTTATCTCTATTATTTCTTTTATAAGATTATTCAAGGGTTTATCCTATTTTTTATCCCAGAATGGAGACATTTTTCTTAAATTCTCAACTATTTTAGGAAGGACCTCACAGGTTTTTTCAATATCTGCCATTGTATTTGCCCTGCCTAAACTAAATCTTAGCGAGCCATGGGCAACTTCAGGGGGAATTCCGAGAGCAAGAAGAACATGTGATGGCTCGAGAGATCCAGATGTACAGGCAGATCCCGAAGATGCACATATTCCTTCAAAATCAAGATGCAAAAGCATGCTTTCTCCCTCAACATATTTAACGCATAGATTCAGTGTATTATAAAGCCGTTTTTCTGGGTGTCCATTTATCTGAATCTCAGGAATCTTTTCAACAAGGTTGTTTTCAAGTTCATCTCTGAGTATTTTTTCTCTCGAGGCATCCTCGGCCATAAGATTTTTCGAAATTTCACATGCCTTTGCCATGCCAATGATTCCCGGGACATTCTCTGTTCCTGGCCTTAACCCTTTTTCCTGATGTCCTCCATGCATAATTGGTTTAAAGCGTGTACCTTTCCTTATGTATAGAGCGCCAATTCCCTTTGGTCCATAAAACTTATGGGCAGATATAGAAAAGAAATCAACATTAAGTTTTTTTACTGACACAGGTATCTTTCCAGCAACCTGCACCCCATCACAATGAAATGTAATCCCTGATTCTTTTGCAATCTTCCCTATTTCTTCAATTGGTTCTATTGTACCTATTTCATTGTTTGCAGCCATTATTGAAATAAGTATTGTTTTTTCTGTTAGTGCTTTTTTTACATCCTCAGGGTCAATAATTCCATATCTATCAACAGGAAGATACGTTACCCGAAATCCAAACTGTTTCTCAAGGAACTTACAGGTATTTAACACAGCATGATGCTCTATAGAGGATGTTATTATATGATTACCCTTGTCCTTCATTGCAAATGCAGATCCAGTAAGTGCAATATTTGCGCTTTCTGTGCCCCCGGAAGTAAAAATAATCTCCTCGGGTAACGCATCAAGAAAACCTGCAATCTTTTTTCTTGCATCTTCAACTACCTTTTTTACCTCCTGAGATGGGCTATAGATTGAAGATGGATTAAAAAACAGTTCTGTATGCCACCTTTTCATTTCTTCAACAACCTCAGGTAAGCATGGAGTTGTTGCATTATAATCAAGATAAACCATGGTTATATCCTTTTTACGAGAAAATATTGTTTTTCAAAACTTAATCTTTATTGCTCTTACCATGCAGCCCTTAACGCAGACCATGCAGGTAATACATTTTTCATAATCAAAAACCACTTTTCTTGATTGTTCATCAAAATAAAATGCGCCTGTTGGACACAATCCAACACACACACCACAGTGTGTACATATTTTTTCATCCCTGATAATATCCTGCTTTAATTTTTGCAGAGAAACACCCTGATTTTTTAATTCCTTCAGCGCCTGCTTTACGATATTTTCTTCGCCAGAAAATACAACAACCATCAATCCTTCTTTTTGCGGTAAAACCTGTGCCTGAAGGATATTAAACTCAATATCATACTTCTTGATAAGGGTGGAAATTGTTGGCTTGTCAACAAGTTCCTTGGGAAATCTCAAAACCACCCGCTCACTTATTTTCATCAGCGTTTCTCCTTTATTTCAAGATTCTTAAGACGAATTCCTGATTCTTTTCCTGGGATATTTGCAACAGGATTTGTCAGTTCAAATCTTTTATCTGCAATCCATATCCGCAGTATTTCTGCAATCCTTCTTGCCATAAAAAAACTTGAAAGAGCCCCTGTCGGGATAGTTCTACTACCAAGTTTTATTCTTCCGGAAAAAAGTTCTGCATAACTGACCTCGCCAAGAATGTCTGGCTTTCTTTCTGGATAGGATGCGCTATAGTCAACGACAGGCGCAAATATTTTCTCTGCTGGCAATCCACACAAAAATGCGATTTTTTCGTCAAGAACAGGAATTGGGATTCCAATTCCTACAAGAAGTGTGGCACCATATCCTACAAATGAAGCTCCTCTAATAAACTCTCCGTTCATTTCTTTAAGATTTCCAATAACAGCGAGAGTTCCTGCGGGTCGTTTAGGAACTCCTTCAGGAGTTCTTTCTACACAGGGATTATGCTGGGTCCCATGCCAGACAACATAACCATATGCTCCACAGAGAAATATCTTTGTACCAATGCCAATTGTTTGATAATTTGGATCCCTTAATAAAGGAGAAAGTACCCCTGCTGAACAAAAATTAGCATTCCCAAGGTTTGGTTTAAGGATTCCCATATAGGTGTATAACATTCTTTCTGAAGAGTTAACTGCTACATTATAATTTTGATAACAATTGCGTGGATTAAAAAGAACCGCTTCATTGATGTCTTTAAGTGTAATATATGTTTTAATCTGTTTTCTCGGATAACAATCTGTTCCGTAGGATGTGGCTTCGAGAAGCACATGTTTCCCATTAACCAGTTCTTCAATAACATGCCCACCACCATAACTAAACTCACCAGGATAAAAAAGATTACCTGGATCAGTTGGAGGTAGGGCAGTAGCGCCGAGATAAACATCAACTGCAGCGAGCCCTGTGTACGCTGATACCCCATTTAGAAAACAAGTTCCCCCGCCTATTTTTATTCTCGGAGAGGAATGGCCAAAATTAAGATAAATACTGCTTGAGC
Organism: candidate division TA06 bacterium ADurb.Bin131; assembly: GCA_002070645.1. Classification (GTDB taxonomy): domain Bacteria; phylum Ratteibacteria; class UBA8468; order B48-G9; family DTJG01; genus DTJG01. The sequence goes on along the minus strand of MWDQ01000140.1, from coordinate 777 downwards.
ACATTGGTGCAAAAGTTCCAGTTGTAACAACATCAATTTCCTTTGCTGCTTTTGTTTCTCCTTTTGCCTTTACAATATCAACCATTTCTTCAGCAGTAACAACGACCGCCTTCCCTTTCTTTATTTTTTCATTGATTTCTTCTATGGTTTTCATTATACCTCCGGCACTGTCTCGATTTCTTAAATTGAAAAACCAGTTGATTTCTTTGTCTTATTGATCTTTTTATGTTCTTTAATAAAATCTTCAAGGGTTATGCTTTTCAGTACACCAATTATTTTAACATTCAATCTATTCCATACAACTCTTGCACCACAGTGGTTGGTCCTTGGACATATACGGCTATCTTCAAGACATTCAATATTCCCTATACCTTCCAGGGCTTCAATAATATCATAAAGTGTAATTTCTTTTGGACTTTTTGTGAGTAGATACCCTCCTTTTTTTGCTTTTATCTTTCTTATAATGCCCCTTGTCCTTAATCTGGTAAAAATATGGTCAAGATATTTCAAAGAAAGATCCTGATTTTTACTGATTACCTTCAGCAAAACAGGTTGCTTATTATAGTTTATCCCGATTTCAATAAGAGCCCTTATTCCATACCTGACGCGCGTTGTTAAGAACATTATAGGTTCCTTTTCATTCTACTTATTCTATATCATTAGTATAATAAGATTGGTTTTATCTGTCAAATTTTTCTGTCTAAAGAACCATTAGATTGATGTTGAAGAGGATTGAATATTGTAATCCAGAATTAAATGGTTGAACTCAGGAAATCC
>MWDQ01000139.1 GCA_002070645.1 candidate division TA06 bacterium ADurb.Bin131 | reverse complement strand
CCCGTAGCTCAGCGGTTAGAGCAGCGGACTCATAATCCGTTGGTCGCTGGTTCAAATCCGGCCGGGTCCACCTTAGGTAGTTTTACGATGGTAGGGAAGTATATATTTGAAATGGTTTTTGGACCCGCGGAGAGAGACGCTGGATTCTTTTTTAATCATGATTTGTATATAAACCGTAGAATTGAAAGGAATAACAAAAGGGGGTTAAATATGGAAAATTCCCAGCAAAGAAAGAGTATGCCGTTGCTTGGAGATAACTTTCCTGAATTGAAGGTACAGACAACTCATGGAGTAATGGAATTACCAAAAGCGTTTTCAGGAAAATGGTTTGTTCTTTTCAGTCATCCTGCGGATTTCACTCCGGTTTGTACTACGGAATTTGTTGCTTTTCAGAAAAGATATGACGCATTCAAATCATTAAATTGCGAACTTATAGGACTGAGTATTGATCAGGTTTTCTCTCATATAAAATGGGAAGAATGGATAGAAGAAAATCTTAAGGTTGAGATTCAGTTTCCCATTATTGCTGATACAGGGGCAGTTGCAGAGACTCTCGGATTAATTCATCCAGGGAAAGGGACAAATACTGTCAGGGCAGTGTTTGTTGTTGATGACAAAGCAAAGATAAGGGTTATCCTGTATTATCCACAGGAATTAGGAAGAAACATGGACGAGATTTTACGGATTGTAGAGGCAATACAGATTGCGGATAAAAACAGGGTTTCTATGCCAGCCAATTGGCCAAATAACGAATTGATTAAAGATCATGTAATTATTCCACCGCCCGCAGATGCTAAAAGCGCGAAGGAAAGAAAAGAAAAAGCAAAAAAGGGCGAGATTGAGGGTTATGATTGGTGGTTATGCCACAAGAAACTATAAATAGATTTGATATATAACAGACAACTAATTCTATAAATTATAGAATTAGTTTCATTTGATGAGATTGTGGATTGCTTTCAGAATAAAATTAACTTCTGTTTGTGTGTATTGAAAGCGATAAATCACTAATTTCAGTTTTATCTGGTAGATTTATATCCCCGCAGAAGGTCTACAAAAAATAAAGATTGTGTATTAAAATAATCCATTATTGAATGAAACACCCGATGTTTCATTATTCTTTTAGGGTTATTCTTGAATATCAGTTTGGATTCAATGTTCGGGTGTACTGGAGAAAAAGATGAGAAGCTTAATACTGATGCTGGCTATTATTCTCTTAGTTAAGGGTGTTTATCCAGCAACAGAGGATGATTATTTCAGTGTGATGGGAGAGGTTTATTTCAGGTTTCAAAATCCAGCAAACACATCCCTTGTAAATGAGATTTCAAAGATAGTTTCAATATCAAAAGTAACATCCGAATGGATTTATGCCTATGCAAACGAAAAAGAGTTTAGAAGATTTGTTTCTCTTGATATTCCCTATGATGTTCTTGAACACCCTGGTTTTATGGTTGCATATAATGCTGCAGCAAAATTTTCATTCGAAACCACAAATACCGAGTATCCTTCTTATCCTGAATACATTGAAAGGATGAATCAATTTCAGGCATCCTACCCGGATATATGCAGTTTACAGGATATTGGTACAAGTGTCCAGGGCAGGAAAATCTTGTGTGTAAAAATCACAGGTCAGACAGATTATTTTTTCAAGCCAAGAGTATTTTTAAGCTCAACAATTCATGGAAATGAACCTGTTGGTTATGTGATGATGCTCTATTTTATTGATTTTCTCCTGTCAAATTATGGAATTGATTCTGTTGTAACCAGTATTGTTGATAGGACAGAAATCTGGATAAATCCTCTTTCCAATCCTGATGGGACATACTGGGCTGGTGATGAGACGGTTTTTGGCGCAAGAAGATATAATGCAAATAGCGTGGACTTAAACCGCAATTTTCCTGATCCTGCAGAAGGGGAACATCCTGATGGCAATCAGTATCAACCAGAGACAACTGCAATGATGGATTTTGCAAGCATAATAAAGCCAATATTATCTGCAAATTTTCATTGTGGTGCTGAGGTGGTTAATTATCCATGGGATACATTTGAAAGATTGCACCCTGACAATGATTGGTTTATCAGTATAAGCAGGCATTATGTTGATACAGTCCATTTGAATAGCCCAGGACAATATATGGATGATCTTAACAATGGCATTACAAATGGATATCAGTGGTATAGAATTACTGGTGGAAGGCAGGATTATATGAATTATTTTCAGCAATGCAGAGAAATCACGGTTGAATTGAGCAATAGTTTTTTCCCTGCTACGCCATACACATACTGGACATATAACAAAGATGCTATTATTGGATTGATTACCGAGAGTTTTACTGGAATATGCGGAGTTGTTCAGTGTAAAGAAGGGTATCCTCTACAGACAAAGGTTGAAATTCCAGAAAGAGATTTTGATAATTCGTTTGTTTTTTCAGAAAAACAAACAGGAAGATTTTTTAGATTACTTCCTCATGGTAGATATAATGTAAGGTTTTCTTCTGCCTATCATTATCCAGAAATTCTTGAAGATATCAGTGTTGATTCAGGTTTTCTTAATGTTGTAAATGTATCCCTTGAACATGCAGAATCAGGGGATATTTCTGCTGATAGAGTAATTGATATAACAGATGTAATACTATGTCTAAGAATAGCCATTGGGCTTGAACCATCTGACTTAAAAACATCTGATACAAACAATGATGGTATCACTGATATAGATGATGTAATACTTATCCTGAGGATGAGTATAGGGCTTAGATAGATAGTTTACTCAAAATAAAATGCATATACACGGGATTTTTTTGAGCCATATGTCTTTTCAAGGACAAACCGAATACCGCTTAATTCTTTGTTTATCTCGCATCTGAACAATCTCTGATGATTATTTTCTACACGAGACAGAATATGCCATTTATTTTTGATTTTGCCTTCTATCCTAAAATTACGAGGCATTGTCTCAGGCATATCAGTTAATTGGTTATCCTTTTGAAGATGACTCATAGCAATAAGTTTATCAAGTCCGCTATCGAGGATAAGGGTTATTCTGTTTACAGGATTTACTTTGTTTAATTGATATTCAATCCAGTCATTTTCACTGCACTGCCAGCAATGTGGGTCGTTGCCAACAGGTCTATTGATGCCGTCTCGCACTGGTTCTGGATTTCCTGATGATGATGTAAGTTTTGCCTCAATGCAATTGCGTGAAAATCTTTGTTTTACCCATGGTATATATGCATCATCATAAAGAAGGGTTTGTTGAAGAGCATCAATATGTTTTTTTACATCACAGGGAAGAATAGAATTTTTAACTGCAATTGCTGCTGCGGTGCCTGCTGCCTGCCCCATGCTACTGCAGGTTCCCATTACTCTTGTTGAACTCATTGCAATATGCGTGCAACTTGCATTTCTTCCGGCAAACATAAGGTTTTTTATATTTTTTGAATAAAGACAGCGATACGAAATTCCATATGGAGATGGGGCAGGATAAAAAATTGTACAGGGTGCATTGATACTGACAGAGTAAAAACCTGCTGGATTATGGTCATCCATAGTCCAGCCGCCATATGCAACAATATCTTCAAATCTTCCTTCTGATTCTATATCATTCTGGGTGAGAACATATTCACCGATGTATCTTCTACTTTCTCTTTTTCCAGGTAAAAACTGGAGCCAGTCGAGTGCCCAGTTTTCTGCTTTTTTTCTGTCAGGACACCTGTTTTTAATATGGTCCCATATGCCAAGTACAATCTTCAATAGTTCATCCCTTAGTTTTTCAGTATCATAGATTGAGTGATGTTCTCCGCCGAGTTCAACCCACCAGTATCCCATTTCTATCCATTGGTGTGCATTCCTGCCATAGGGGATTTCCTCACATTTATTAAATATGTATGCATAGGGTGGTGGCTCAAACTTCTGTGGAGTTCTG
>MWDQ01000138.1 GCA_002070645.1 candidate division TA06 bacterium ADurb.Bin131 | reverse complement strand
TTTCGGGTAGATGTATGTGGATATGGAAAATTAAATGGCGGTTGTGTAAGAAATTACGGTTGATTTAATTTCCTTACGGTTTGGGTAAGTTTTCATAAATATTTTATGCTTTGAATATGGTACACTCCTTTACCTCTTGCCAAATCTCCAATTCTTCTATAAACTGGTTCCAGTTGAGTTTTAGGTAGTCCACCAAAGAGGACTTTTGTCCATTAAAATGCTGATTTAGTCAGTAAATATAACCCAATTTTATAGTTTCCAGATTCCTGTTTCTGTGTGAGGGCAAACGGGCTATAGAAACAAAGATACATTTCAATTTCTATAGGATAAACATCATTCCTGACTATTGATTTTATTTATTTCACTGTGGGATTTTATTTCCTTAAAATATTTAATCGAAAATTAATGCATTATCACGGTTTAAGAAAATGAAGACCTGTGATAAAATTATTGTAAAAGATATACCATAGATAAACCATCATAACGGATAGAAAATGGAAAAATTTGTTATTCAGGGTGGGAAAAAACTTAAAGGCGAAATTATTACTTCAGGCGCGAAAAATTCAGTGCTTCCAATCCTTGCCGCCTCAATTATGAGCAATAAAAAAAGCATTATACATAATATTCCGGTTCTTCAGGATGTCAAAACAATGGTGAAGATTCTTGAATATCTTGGGGCAAAGGTGAGTTTTAAGAATCACACAGTTGAGATAGATCCATCAGGAATAAACAGATATGATGCGCCGTATGAGTTTGTTAAAACAATGAGGGCGTCAATTGCTTTGCTTGGCCCAATGGTTGCAAGATCAGGAAAGGCACAGTTTTCCCTTCCTGGTGGATGTGTGATTGGTCCAAGACCTATTGATCTTCATATAAAAGGACTTCAGCGTCTTGGGGTTGATGTAAAAATTGAGGATGGATATGTTATTGCTGACGCAAAAAAAGGATTAAAGGGCAACCATGTTTTTCTTGGAGGAACATTTGGTTCGAGTGTTCTGGCAACCGCAAATGTTATGTGTGCGGCTGTTCTTGCAAAAGGGACAACAATCATTGAGTTTGCTGCCTGCGAACCAGAGGTAAGTGATCTTGCAAACTTTCTTGTAAAGATGGGCGCAAAAATAACAGGCATTGGTTCTCCGTGTATTACTATCAAGGGAGTAAAAAAACTTGATGGTGTTGAGTATTCGGTTATTCCTGACAGGATTGAGGCAGGGACATTTGTTCTTGCTGGGGCAATAACAGGGGGCAATGTTTGTGTAAAAAAATGTCAGCCATTTCATATGGGAGCATTTATAGAAAGGATTACAGAAACAGGGGTATCTGTTGAGACAGGAAAAAATTTTATTTCAATAAAAGGCATTCGAGAATGGAAATCAGTTGATGTTGTTACACTTGCTTATCCAGGATTTCCAACAGATCTTCAGGCGCAGATGATGGCTTTTTTATCACTTGCTGATGGGGTTAGTGTAATCACTGAAAAGGTATTTCCTGAAAGGTTTATCCATGCAGGAGAACTTAATCGTCTTGGTGCAAATATTCAACTTGATGGTCCAAGAGCAATTGTTAGAGGTGTAAAAAAACTTCTCGGTGCAAGGGTTATGGCTTCTGACCTTCGGGCAAGTGCGGCTCTTGTGCTCGCAGGTCTTGCCGCAGATGGGACTACAGAGGTTTCAAGAATATATCACCTGTTCAGGGGATACGAAAATTTTGATAAAAAACTCAATCAACTTGGCGCAGATATAAAAAAAGAAAAGGATACAATCCAATGAACGAAGAAAAAATCAAGGTAGCAGTTGCTGGTGCATCTGGAAGGATGGGAAGTACAATCATATCTCTTTTGAATAAATGTCCTGATATGCAACTTGCCTGGGCTTTTGAGGCAAAGGGACATACATCTATCGGCAAAGAGGTATTACCAGGAATAAAGATATCAGATGGTTTTGAGAGTGCGCCACAGTCAGTAGATGTTCTGATTGATTTCACAAGTCCAGAGGCAACCCTGACAAACATTGAACATGCAAAAAAGAAAAAAACAAAACTTGTAATTGGAACAACAGGCTTTTCGCAAGAACAGATGATTACTATCAAAGATGCAGCAAACCATATTCCATTGATTATTTCTCCTAATATGAGCATAGGTGTTAACATTATGATGGAGATTGTTGAATCAGCAACCCGTATGCTCGGGGATGATTATGAGGTTGAGATAATAGAAACCCACCACCATAACAAAAAAGATGCGCCCAGTGGAACTGCTTTGAAAATCGGAGAAATAATAAACAGGGTTAGAAACAGAAAAGACCGGGAAGGGTTTGTTTATGGAAGACAGGGAAAGCCAGGACCAAGAACAAAAGATGAAATCGGGATACATTCTGTCAGAATTTCAGAGATTATTGGTGAACACAGTGTATTATTCGGAGGAACAGGAGAAACTCTCGAGATAACACATAAGTGTTTTAGCAGAGAGTCATTTGCTTCTGGTGCTATTTCTGCTGCAAGATTTATTTATAGTAAAAGTCAGGGGTTTTATGAAATGAAGGATGTTATTGATTGGCTGAGAAAATCACGTTGAGAGAAAAGTAGAAACTAGTTTATTTTGGATTTTTGCATTTCGCGATGGATGTTTGACTTTTTATTCCTGATTACTTAATTGAACAAGATTTATTGAATACTTAACGGAGGGAGTATGTTTGAATTAAGCAAGAAAATGAATGAACTACCGCCATATCTTTTTGCTGAGATAGATAAGAAAAGAAAGAGTTTAATCTCTGAAGGGTATGAGGTTATAAGTTTTGGCGTTGGAGATCCTGATCTTCCAACACCGAAGAGGGTTGTTGAAGCAATGAAACGAGCAGTTGATGACCCATCTGTTTACAGATATCCTTTTGGAAAGGGACGATCTGATTTTAGACGAGCAATAGCAGACTATTACAAAAAATACAGTGATGTTGATCTTGATTTTGAAAAAGAAATATGTGTTCTAATAGGATCAAAGGAAGGAATAGCCCATTTTCCTCTTGCATTTATTAATCCAGGAGATGTAAACCTTATTCCAGAACCCGGCTATCCTGTTTATCAGATAGGCACAATTCTCGCTGGCGGCATTCCATATTTTATGCCATTAAAGGAACAGAACGATTTTCTTCCTGATTTTGGTAAGATTCCTGATAGTATTCTGAAAAATGCAAAAATTTTATACCTTAACTATCCGAATAATCCTACGTCCGCCTGTGCCGATTCTTCATTTCTAAAAGAAGCGGTTGCTTTTTGCAAGAAACGAGGACTGATTATTCTGTATGATGCAGCATATCACGAGATTTATTTTGATGGAAAAAGGCCAACAAGTTTTCTGTCTATTCCAGGCGCAAAAGATATTGGCATAGAAATACATTCACTTTCCAAGACATACAATATGACTGGATGGAGGATTGGATGGGCGTGTGGAAATGAAAAACTTGTTTCAGGGCTTGCAACCCTGAAGGAAAATATTGATTCTGGAACATTTGAGGCGATTCAGATTGCAGGTATTGAATGTCTTTCAGGGCCACAGGATGATGTTGAACAAATGAGAAAAACATACCAGAAGCGTCGAGATGTACTTGTAGAGTGCTTGAGAAAACTTAATTTTCAGGTTAAAATACCTCAGGCAACCTTTTACCTCTGGTTAAAGATTAATGAGGGTTCTTTATCCTTTGCAGAAAAGTTATTGTTAAAAGCAAACATTATTGTTACCCCTGGGATTGGTTTTGGAGATTCTGGCGAGGGATATGTAAGGTTTGCTCTTACCATTGATGAAGAAAAAATAAAAAAGGCAATGGAAAAAATGTCTAATGTAATGGGAGAAAAATAATGCAAAAACCACTAGTTGTGATTGTTTTTGGAAGTCAAAATGACCTTGTTTTTGCTGAGGCCGCAAAGGAGATACTTGAAAAATTTGGGGTGCCTTATAGTGTTGAGGTGATATCTGCTCATAGAAGTTTAGATAAGACAATTGAATTTGCAGAAACCGCTGAAGAAAAAGGAATAAGGGTAATTATTGCCTGTGCTGGTATGTCTGCGCATCTTCCGGGTGTAGTTGCAGCAAAAACCATCCTGCCTGTTATAGGCGTTCCTCTGCCAACAAGCGAGATTAAAGGTGTTGATTCGCTTTATTCTATGGTTCAGATGCCGGGTGGGGTGCCTGTTGGAACAATGGCTATTGGTAAGGCAGGTGTAAAAAATGCTGCAATTTTCGCGATAGAAATAATTTCTCTTAGTGATGACAATCTAAAAAAGAAACTAAAAGAATTTAAGAATTCTTTGAAATAAGACATTGGGAAAAATGAAAAATCTCCCCCAACCCTTCTTTACGAAAGAGGGGAAAAATAAGAAATTATGAAAGAGGGAAGTAGTTGAAGTTCCCCCTTGAAAAAGTTCTCTCCCCTATTTCCCCCTTTGAAAAAGTTCTCTCCCCTATTTCCCCCTTTTATAAAGGGGGCGAGGGGGATTTAGACGAAGGTTATAGAAACTTTTGGAAATATTGAAAAATAAACAGGAGGTGTTAGATGAAAAATTTTGCGCAGTATAGAGATGGTGTTGGAGTGAGTGAGGAGATTTTTAAAACCCTTGCGAGGTATTCTCCTGAAGGTGTGTTTGATGTTTTTGCATCAGACCAGCATAGTTCATATCTTAAACTTACAGAGTCATATTTTAAGCATATTGGCCTTAATAAGAAGCCGGATGATAATGATGTGAAGGAGGTTTGTTTAAGGTTTGCCAGAAGGTTAAGAGGAAATGCAACTGCAGCCCTTTTTAATCATCTTGCATATCTTTCTCCTAATTTCAGGGAGGTGCTTGGTAAGGATGTAATGCTTATAGGACGACTTGAGGATACCAATACCCAGTCAGTTGATGGTGGATTAGGTCAGATAGCAAGGTTTTCGGTTAAACCAGAGGATGTGGTTAGTGCTGTTGATGGGTTTAAGATACTTGTTAAACTTAATCCCGCGCACAAAGAGAGTTGGGAGAAAAACATTGAATTTGCTTCAACCGCATTTGAGGCAGCCCAGAAACTTAATAGGCCACTTTTTACAGAGACATTGCTTTTTCAACTACCAGGTGAAAGTAAGGTGGATTTTGCAAAACGGCTTCCTGATGGAGTTGTGGCAATGGCAAAGGATTTTGGTCCACTCGGGCATTTTTATAAAACACAGATACCATTGTTATGGACTGAAGAAGATGGAAAGATTATTCAAATTTCAAGTCCACAGGTTGTAAGAGATTCAGCAATGGAAATGGAAAAAATTTCTCCGAGACCAATGCTTCTTTTGAGTGCAGCGGTTGATTTTGAACAATACTGTGCTCAATACGGCATTGTGTGTGATTTAATATCAGGTCCTATGTGTGGAAGGGCATATTTTAAGGAAGCATTTACAGATCCTGCCACAAAAGATTGGGATACACTCGAAGAGTCCTTTGCAAGAATTGCAATTCCGCGAATTAATGTAATAAGAAAACTTGCCAGGGCAATGTCTTTACCATGGTGGTATAAGTTTTCTTCAATGACAGATGAAGCAAAATCATTGATAAAGCAGGGAACAAGACAAATTTTATCTGTAAGAGCCGACTTTGGATATTGATGATGAAAAAAATTGGGCTTTTAACAAGTGGTGGTGATGCTCCAGGGATGAACTGTGCCATCAGGTCTGTTGTTAGAACATCCCTCGGAATGGGAATAGATGTTTGTGGAATTAAAAGGGGATTCAGAGGGTTATACGAAAATGATATTATGCCTCTTAATGCGCGAAGTGTTAGCGGGATTATAAATAGGGGTGGTACAATTCTTAGAACCATAAGATTCCCGGAATTTAAGCAGATGGATGTTCAAGAGGTATGCTTTAGAAATCTTAAAGACGCAGGTATTGATGGTTTGGTTGTAATAGGCGGGGATGGTTCAAGCCGCGGGGCTCATGCCTTTCATAACAATTTTAATATACCTGTTGGATTTATTCCTGCCTCAATTGATAATGATGTGTATGGGACTGACTACACTGTTGGTTTTGATACTGCGGTAAATACTGCATTGGATGCAATAGATAAGATAAGGGATACTGCAACAAGCCACGAAAGGATATTTGTTGTTGAGGTTATGGGAAGAGAACATGGCTTTCTTGCTCTCGAGGTTGCAATCGCAGCAGGGGCAGAGGTTGTTGTCTTACCAGAAAAACCCATTACAATACAGCAGATTATCAATGTTCTCGAAACAGACAGAGTACGTGGAAAAATCAGTTCTTTGATAGTGGTTGCCGAGGGAGCAGGAAAAGCGCATATCCTTGCGAATGAAATCAATAAAGAGATGCCTGGTGCTGAGGCGCGGTACTGTGTGCTCGGATATATACAGAGGGGTGGAATTCCAACATATCAGACAAGATGTCTTGCAACAATGTTTGGAAGCGAGGTTGTCAGGGGCCTTTTAGAAGGGGAAAAATGTTTTATGACAGGAATTTCAGGGAAAAAGATTATCAGGGTTCCCCTCGAAAAGGTTATATCATCAAAGATAGAAATATCAGAAGAAAAAATTAAACTTGTTGATGCGATGGCAATATAAATAACAAGGTATAAAGGGATATACCCTTTAGTTGCTTCTTTGAAAATTCTCCCTTTATTAAAGAGGGAAATAATAAGAAATTATAAAAGAGGGAAGTAGTTGAAGTTCCCCTTTGGAAAATCACCCCTTTTTTCTTCCCCCTTTGAAAAATCCCCCCTAATTCCCCCTTGAAAAAGTCCTCCTTCTATTTCCCCCTTTTACAAAGGGGGAAAGGGGGGTTTTCAGGAAGATGGAAAGAACAAGGGATTTCAAGATGTAAAATGAAAAATGCAAAACAAAGAAATAATGGGAAAACCCGAGAATTGGAAAGTACAGAGTGTATAGTGATAATACATTATAAAATACTTTGGCGTTAGCAAAGACAATCAATGGGGGCAAAATGAAAAGTGATGCTATAAAACAAGGAGTGCTTCATGCGCCTTTGCGGAGTTTACTCAAGGCAACTGGTCTTACGGATGAAGAAATAAAGAGACCGTTTATTGGTGTGTGTAATTCTGGTAATGAGGTTGTGCCCGGACATATACATCTTGATAAGATATCTCAGGCAGTTAAGGATGGTATCAGAATTGCGGGTGGTACTCCAATTGAGTTTAGAACAATCGGGGTTTGTGATGGCATAGCAATGGGGCATGAGGGTATGAGATATTCTCTTGTTTCAAGAGAAATTATTGCTGATTCAATAGAGATAATGGCAATGGCTCATGGTTTTGATGGTATTGTTTTGATACCAAACTGTGACAAAATTATACCTGGTATGATGATGGCTGCATTAAGATTAAACCTGCCTTCAATACTGATAAGTGGCGGTCCAATGCTCGCTGGAAATTGCCCTGGTATAGGGGTTGTTGACTATATCTCTGTATGCGAGGCAGTGGGGAAATTTTCATCTGGAGAAATGACTGAAAGCCAGATTGAACAACTTGAAGAATATGCCTGTCCAACATGTGGTTCATGCTCAGGAATGTTTACAGCAAATTCAATGAATTGTATTTCTGAAGCACTGGGGATTTCTCTTCCATATAATGGTACAATTCCTGCTGTTAGTTCAATGAGGATTCGATTGGCAAAAAAAGCAGGTATGCGTATAATGGATCTTGTGAATAATGCTATTAAAATTCGAGATATCATAACGCTGAAGTCCTTTGAAAATGCAATTGCTGTTGATATGGCAATAGGTGCTTCAACAAATACTGTTCTGCATCTTCCTGCGATTGCCAGCGAGGCAGGTATCAACCTTACCCTTGAAACATTTGATGGTATCAGCAAAAAGGTTCCAAACCTCTGCAGGATTTCGCCCGCTGGTTCACACCATATGGAGGATCTCGATAGAGCAGGTGGGATTCCTGCTGTAATAAAGGAACTTTATGAGGCAGGACTTATGAATGCTGACCAGGTTAATGTTATGGGCCAGAGTATAAAACAGATTGCTGAAGGCGCAAAAAATCTCGATGCGTCTGTTATTAGAAAAATAGACAACCCATACACAAAGGAAGGCGGAATAGCAGTACTTAAAGGAAATCTTGCGCCTGATGGAAGTGTTGTTAAACAATCAGCGGTTGCCAGCGGAATAATGGTTCACAAAGGACCTGCAAGAGTTTTTGATGGTGAAGAAAAATGTCTTTCTGCTGTTCTTGAAGGAAAAATCAAAAAAGGAGATGTTGTTGTGATTCGTTATGAAGGCCCAAAAGGCGGACCAGGAATGAGGGAAATGCTTGCTGTAACATCAGCAATATCAGGTAAAGGACTTGGTGAATATGTTGTGCTTTTAACAGATGGAAGATTTTCTGGTGGAACAAGAGGCGCCTGCATAGGGCATATAAGCCCTGAGGCCGCACTGGGAGGGCCGATTGCTTGTATTGAAGATGGCGATATTATCGAGGTTAATATTCCTGAAAGAAAACTGAATGTTCATCTATCAGACCAGGAGATTTCCAGACGTCTTTCTAAAATAAAGCATCCTGAGAAAGAACTTACAGGGGTTCTTTCAAGATACAGGATGCTTGTTACAAGTGCCTCTACAGGCGCTATTTTGAGGAATAAAATATGATTCTTGAAAAACAGCAGGCAAAAAAAGGGATTATTACCAGTGCAGTAAGAAGCGTGGCTAAAGAGGAAAACATTGATGCTGAAAAACTTGCTATGTCTATTGCTGAGGGAAAATCTGTTATTGTCAAACACAGAGATTCAATCAAGGCAATAGGGGAAAATCTTACCATAAAGGTGAATACAAATATCGGTACTTCTCCTGATGTGTGTGATGTTTCATTTGAACTAAAAAAACTTAACAGAGCATGTGAACTTAAAACAGATACTGTAATGGATTTAAGTACTGGTGGAAACCTTGATACAATAAGAAAAAAGATAGTTAATGCAAGTTCAGTTCCTGTTGGATCTGTGCCAATATATCAGGCAGTAATAGAATCAATAGAAAAACACGGAACAATTGAAGCACTTAAAGAAGATGATATTTTTGATGTTATTGAAAGGCATGCAAAGGATGGTGTTTCTTTTGTAACTGTTCATTGCGGTGTAACACTTTCATCTCTGGATATTCTTAAAAAGAAAACAAGAAAAACAGGCGTGGTGAGCCGTGGCGGAGCATTTATTGTTAGCTGGATGGCTTTAACAGGGAAAGAGAATCCTTTATATTCGAATTTTGATCGACTTATTGAACTTGCTCGTAAGTATGACCTTATTTTGAGCCTTGGAGATGGACTGCGTCCTGGATGTCTCGCTGATGCAACCGATAACCTTCAAATGTCAGAACTTTTGACACTGGGAAGATGTGTTGAAAAGGCGCGGGATGCAGATGTTCAATTGATTATTGAAGGTCCTGGGCATGTTCCTCTTAATCAGATTGTTCCAAATGTTCATCTTGCAAAGTCAATATGTGGTGGTGCTCCACTATATTTGTTGGGTCCAATTGTAACAGATATTGCTCCTGGGTATGACCATATAACATCAGCGATTGGTGGTGCAATTGCTGGATGGGCAGGCGCTGATTTTTTGTGTTATGTAACACCCAGCGAACATCTTGCTCTGCCAACAATTGAGGATGTTGAGGATGGTGTTGTTGCTTCAAGAATTGCAGCCCATGCAGCAGACATTGCGCGTGGAAACATACAGGCGCAGAAATATGATGAGTCCATGGCACAGGCAAGGTATAAACGCGATTGGCATCAGCAGGAAAATCTCTCTATTAATCCGTTCAGATTTAAGAAAATCAGGTCCTCACAGAAGATTGTTTCGGATGAGGTTTGTAATATGTGTGGAAAATATTGTGCGATGCGACTTATGGATGAAACTATGAAGAAGGTAGGCCTTTAATATGACAGTCAAAAGAATAAAAAAATATGGAGCAGAGATTTTAAGAGAAAAATCAAAGGAGATTACTGATTTCGGAAAAAAGACACGGGATCTTTTTGATAATCTCGAAGATACTCTTGCAAAGGCCGGTGGACTTGGTCTTGCAGCGCCACAGATAGGTATTGGACTTCGCGCCTTTGTTGCTTTTGATAAGGATAAAAGAAGAATTTTTAGGATTGTCAACCCAGAGGTTTTATACACAGATGATGAAGAAGAGATTGACATGGAAGGATGTTTGAGTTTTCCAGAAATATTTTTTTCTATAAACAGGCCAAAATCTGTTCTCATAAGGGGCCTTACAAATTCAGGAAAAAAGATCGAGATTAAGGCAGAAGGTTTGCTGGCAAGATGTTTTCTACACGAGATAGAACATCTTGATGGTATCCTGATTATTGACCACGCGAGTAGCCAGGAAAAACAATTCTGGCAGGAGCGTCTAAAGCAGATTACCTCATCTACGAAGAAATGATTCCTAATTATTTAGTATCAATAGACCCTGTACATATTCCATCTGAAAAGGTTGATTGCCTTATTATTGGAGGGGGCATTGCCGGGCTCCGGGCAGCAGTTGAACTTGCAGGATTGCGTGTTTTGATTACCTGCAAGAACTATCTTTATGATAGTGGCACATACAACGCACAGGGTGGGGTGGCTGTTGCTTTGAACCCGAAGGACAGTCCTCAATCACATTTTAATGATACCATTGCAGTTGGATGTGGAATTAATGATCCTGCTGCTGTTAATATACTTGTTAATGATGGAGTCGAAAGAGTAAAGGAATTAATCCAGTGGGGATGTAAATTCGACAGGAATCCTAATGGAGATGAATATGATTTTACCCAGGAAGCCGCTCATTCATTACCGAGGATTCTTCATGCAAGGGGAGATGCAACAGGAAAAGAAATAGTTGATGCTCTCCTTGTAAAGGTAAGTTCAATTCCTGAGATACAGATACAGACAGGTTTTTTTCTGATTGATCTTGTTTCTGATGGTGAATGTATCAGGGGTGGAATATTTTATGATTCATCTCATAGCAACATTGTTTTTATCCAAGCAAGGGTTGTAATTGCAGCATCAGGTGGGTTTGGTCAGGTTTTTCAGGAAACAACAAATCCATCTTCAATCACAGGTGATCTTCAAGCAGCAGCGTTTCGTAAGGGTGTTGTACTTGAAGATATGGAATTTTACCAGTTTCATCCAACAGTTCTTTATATGGCTGGTGTTCCACGTTTTTTGATTTCTGAATCAGTAAGGGGTGAAGGGGCGATTCTTGTCAACAGTAAGGGTGAAAGATTTATGAATATCTATCATCCTGATATGGAACTTGCGCCCAGAGATGTGGTTTCAAGGGCAATTATTCGAGAGATGCGAAGGACAAATTCAAATTGTGTTTATCTGGATTTAAGAAAGATGAATGGCAACTTTATTGTTAAAAGGTTTCCAGGTATTTATAATTTCTGTCTCGAATATGGCATTGATATAACAAAGAATCTTATTCCTGTAAGGCCGTGTGCACACTATGCAATGGGAGGTATAGCCACAGATATTTTTGGAAAGACAACACTTCCGGGTTTATTTGCCTGTGGAGAAGTTGCCTGCACAGGGGTTCACGGAGCGAACCGTCTTGCGTCAAACTCCCTTCTCGAGGGACTTGTTTTTGGCGCAAGGGCAGGGAAAAAAGCAAAAGAGTTTATAGAACTCAATAACAAAGGTTCTTTTAGTTTGCCCAGATATAAGATTGACCACCAGCCAGGCCTTTCCATTGATGTTTATGATTTACAGAAGTCAATCAAAAGTTTAACCTGGAAAAATGTGGGAATAGAAAGAGACGGAGATGAACTCCATGAAGCAATAGAAAAACTGAATATATGGGGAAGATACATATTTCTAAAAGAATTTTCAAGTCAGGATGGATGGGAAACCCAGAATATGTTTATTCTTTTTCTGGTTATGGCGCATGCTGCCTATCTCAGGACAGAAAGTCGTGGTGCTCATTTTAGAAAGGACTTTCCATATTCGAATGATGATATCTGGAAGAAAAGGCAAACATTTACGAAGGACTTTTTTAAAAAGGAAACTTTATGAAAATTGAAAGGCATCAACCGCGAAAGCAACCAGTTGAGCAGAGGATTAAAAACTTTAATGAGGTAAGTTATGGTCTTACTGAGGCAGATGCAGTGGAAGAGGCATCAAGATGTCTTCAGTGTAAAAAACCTGTTTGTGTTAAAGGATGTCCTGTTGAGATTAACATACCTGGATTTATTAAAAAGATAGCAGAAAAGGATTTTGCCTCAGCAATAAAGATTTTAAAAGATAAAAATGTACTACCTGGAATATGTGGAAGGGTTTGTCCACAGGAGACACAATGCGAGGGTCTTTGTATTCTCGGAAGAAAGGCACAGCCAATTGCAATTGGTCTTCTCGAAAGGTTTGCTGCTGATGCAGAAAAAGAAAAAGAGGTCCCGGTTGTGCCCAAAAGAAAGAATAGTCCTGTTGCAGTTATTGGTAGTGGACCTGCAGGTCTTACCTGTGCATCTGAACTTGCAAAAAATGGATATCCTGTGACAATCTTTGAATCCCTACATATCCCAGGAGGTGTTCTAACATACGGTATTCCTGAGTTTCGTTTGCCAAAAAACATTGTGGCTGAAGAGGTTGAGTTTGTAAAAAAATTAGGAGTTGAGATATTTACGGATATGGTTGTTGGTAAAACCTTGACAGTTGAAGACATAAGAAACATGGGTTATAAGGCAATATTTATTGGAGTTGGGGCAGGTCTTCCTTCTTTTATGGGGATACCAGGAGAAAACCTTCTTGGTGTGTATTCGGCTAATGAGTTTTTAACAAGAGTAAACCTGATGAAGGCATATAAATTTCCTGAATCTGACACACCAATTCAGGTTGGGGAGAATGTTGCTGTTATAGGTGGTGGAAATGTTGCCCTTGATGCCGCAAGGTCTGCCTTGCGACTTGGAGCAAAGGTAAGTGTCCTGTATAGAAGGACAGAAAAAGAAATGCCCGCAAGGAGGGAAGAATACGAAAATGCATTGGAAGAAGGAATTGAATTTCAATTTCTTACTCAGCCACAAAGATTTATCGGAGATGAAAATGGATATCTTAAAGGGATTGAAATCCAGAAGATGCAACTTGGCGAACCAGACGAAAGTGGAAGAAGAAGGCCTGTACCTGTAATTGGTTCAGAGACCATTATGAAGTTTGAAACAGCAATTGTTGCAATAGGCCAAAAGCCAAATCCTCTTTTAACATCAAGCATGCCTGAATTAAAACTTGGTTCATCAGGAATTATTGTTGTTGATCCTGAAACATACCAGACAAGTATAGAAGGTATCTTTGCAGGTGGAGATATTATAACAGGTGCAGCCACAGTAATTAGCGCTATGGGCGCTGGGAAAAAGGCAGCAAATTCAATAATGAGATACCTCGAGAATAAATAGCAGGAAATAATTTTTTATTCCTTTTATTGTCTTATAATCTTTGACACTGCTGTGGAAAAAGGTTAAGATTAGTAATAACCTATTTATCTTAAAGGGTTGAGAATATAAAATTTAGTTTCCCTTTTTTAGTTCCCCATTTGAAAAAGGGGAAAGGGGAATTTATGGGTAGGTGCCCGTAAAAATTTTTGAGATTATTGAAAAAAATTAGTTAAATTTGATAGTACCTAACCCTTTACTGGGAGGAAAAAATGTTCGTATGGGCTGTTCTTGGAATAATTGTTGCGATGATGCTTATAACAAGCACTGTTAAGGTTGTGCCAGAATATGAAAGAGGAGTTGTGTTTCGTCTTGGCCGGCTGGTGGGCCCGAGAGGTCCTGGACTGTTTTTTCTTATTCCTGGTATAGAGAGGATGATAAAGGTAAGTTTAAGAACTGTAACATTTGATGTTACGCCTCAGGAGGTAATGACAAGGGATAATGTTCCTATAAAGGTAAATGCTGTTGTTTGGTTCAGGGTTATGGATCCTTCAAAGGCAATAGTTGAGGTTGAAAACTATCGTCTTTCAACGATGCAGATTGCTCAGACAACACTTCGTGGTGTGCTCGGACAGATGGAACTCGATGAAATTCTTGCAGAGAGAGATAAGATTAACCATAAACTTCAGCAGATAATAGATGAACAGACAGATCCCTGGGGTATAAAGGTTAGTATTGTTGAGATTAAGGAGGTTGAATTGCCTGATACTATGAAAAGAGCAATGGCGCGACAGGCAGAAGTAGAAAGAGACCGTCGTGCAAAGGTTATTAATGCAGAGGGTGAATATCAGGCAAGTGAGAAACTTGTTGCTGCTGCAAGAAGGCTTTCAGAGGTTCCAATAGCAATACAATTAAGATATCTTCAGACAGCATCCGAGATTGCAACAGAAAAAAATTCAACCCTTGTTTTTCCAATACCTATTGAAATGTTTTCTTTTCTCAAGCAATCTGTGGAGAAAAAGGCAGAACAAACATAGTTGATAATAAATACTCAGGCAATTGCATTGGTTTATAATGTGGTTTTGCGAGGATTACTAATCAGCAGGGATGTAGTGAACAACTTGCAGGTGTGTTCTTTTATTAACTTCTCCCTTTGAAAAATCATGCCTTTTTTCTTCCCCCCTTGAAAAAGGGGGCGAGGGGGATTTAGAGCATAGAGGAAAACTTGATTGCAAAATGAAAAATAAAGAATTAAATAAAAAGGGTAATTCATTTAATCCTTGTATTTTGAATATTAAAACTAATCTATGAGTATGTTTGAGAATATCGGTATTGCAGGTCTTGGTTTGCTTGGGGGGTCAATCGCACTTTCTGTGAAAGAACTTGGGCTTTCGAAAAGAATTTCTGGTTTTACGAGAAGCCCCAAGACACTCGAAAGGGCTATTTCTCTCGGAGCGGTTGATGATGGTCTGTTGAACTTTGAAGAATTCATTAAGGATGTTGATTTTGTGGTGCTTTCTGCGCCTATATCTGCAAATATTGAACTTGCCAGAATAATTGGCAGGCAGAAACCATCTCTTCTTTTTACTGATGTTGGAAGTACCAAGAAAGAAATAGTGAAAATGGTTGAAGATTTTTTCCCATCAGGGCATAGATTTGTTGGTTCCCATCCAATGGCTGGCTCTGAGAAAAAAGGTATTGACCAGGCGAATCCATTTCTTTTTAAGGGTAAAACAGTTATCATAACACCTGTCTCAAACTGTAGTCCTTCAACAATTGAAACAATAGAAGATTTCTGGAGAAAAATTGGAGCAAGAACAGTAAGGATGGATGCTGATACACATGATGATTTATGCGCATATACAAGCCATCTTCCTCATCTTGTTGCTTTTTTGCTGGTGTCTGTATTTTCTGAGAAGATGGATAAGCCCAATGCATCTGCCTGTATAGGAGCAGGATTTCGTGATACCACAAGGATTGCAGCCAGCGACCAGGAAATCTGGTCTGAGATTTTTCTAAGTAATAGCGAAAATATACTCAATGCCATAGAAAAATTTAAGGAGCATCTTAATAAGATAGAAGATATGATTGAAAAGAAAGATGCCCAATCATTAAAGAATATGATTGAAAAGATTCGTAAGATTAGAAGCACAATTTAATGATATTGAATCATGGAAATGAATTTAACCAAAAATAATCAAATTCCTGAAAGAAAGAAAATTATTGCATCGGTTAAAAGGGTTGTAATAAAAATTGGTACAAATGTTTTGACTGCTGAAAGCCACCAACTTGATACATCTCTGATGGAACACCTATGTCAACAGGTATGTTGGCTTATGGCCAAAAAAAAGCAGGTTATTGTTGTGACATCAGCGGCAATAGGTGCTGGAATGCAGATACTCGGCTGGAAGAAAAGGCCAGTAAAGATGGAGAAACTTCAGGCAGCAGCGAGTGTCGGTCAGAGTAGGTTGATGAGATTTTATGAGAGGATATTCAGGGAACAAGGTTACAATGTTGGTCAAGTCCTTCTGACAAAAGACATATTTGAATCAAAGTCAAGAAAGGCAAATGCCCTTGCAGCCATTGAAACACTTCTTTCTTATAAAATTGTGCCAATAATAAATGAAAACGACGTTGTTACAACTGATGAAATTCGTTTTGGAGATAATGATTTTCTTTCAGCAATGGTTTTTGAATTATTGAATGCTGATATGCTTATTCTTCTTACAGATGTTGATGGATTGTTTGATGCGGATCCAAAAAATAACGGCAAGGTGAATCTTCTTTCAGAGGTTAACAGTATTTCCGATCATCACATAGCGATTGCAAAAAGAGGGACTCCCTCATCTCTTGGCCGTGGAGGGATGATATCAAAGATTCTGGCAATAAAAAAAGTTCTTGAACTCGGGGGTGTGGGTTTGATAGCAAATGGCAAAAGGCCCTGGGTTATCAGGGATATCTTTCTTGGCAAAAAAATAGGAACAATTTTTATTCCGAAGAGGATAAAATGGACTGGAAAAAAGGGATTCTAAACCAGATACAAAGAACACATAAATGTTGTTTTGAAATGTCGCACATTGAAACACAGAAAAAAAATGAGTTTCTTATGCATCTTTCTGATATTATTGAGAAAAAGACAGATATAATTATAAAAGAAAACCAGAAGGATGTGAGAAAATGCGAGAAACAGAATTATTCACAGGCATTCATTGACCGACTTCTGTTGACAGAATCAAGAATTCGCAAGATGTCATCCTCACTGGTTAACATTGCAAAACTTGATGATCCTGTTGGCACTGTTATTCGTGAAACAACCCGTCCAAATGGACTGCTTATCAAAAAGGTAAGGGTCCCTATTGGTGTAATAGCAATAATCTATGAATCAAGGCCAGATGTTACAATTGAGGCTGCTTCACTTTGTATTAAATCAGGGAATTGCGTTATTCTTCGCGGAGGAAAAGAGGCGGTTTTTTCAAATTCAATCCTTGTTGAATGTATAAAAGAAGCGCTCTATCTTGCGCATATGAGCCCTGATGCAGTAAACCTTGTGAAGACAGGTGGTAGGATGGGTGTAAAATACTTGTTATCTCTTAATAATCTTATTGATCTTGTTATTCCCAGAGGTGGAGAATCATTAATAAAAACAGTTGTTTCAATCAGTACAATACCTGTTATAAAACATTATAAAGGGGTTTGTCATATATATGTCGATAAAGAGGCAGATATAGAAATGGCTCTGAATGTTTGTTTAAATGCAAAAATTCAAAGACCTGGAACCTGTAATGCAGTGGAAAAACTGCTTGTTCACAAGGATATTGCAAAGATATTTTTACCCCGGATGGCTGAACTTTTTGTAGAGAATAATGTTGAAATCAGGGGATGCCCTGAAACAATGAAGATTATAGATTCTGCAAAGCCAGCCAGTGAAGATGACTGGTATGAGGAATACCTTGACCTTATTATATCAATAAAGATTGTTGAAGATGTCAATGAGGCAATTGCACATATCAACAAATATGGTACAAAACATTCTGATGCGATTATTACAGATAATAATAGTTATGCAGGAAAATTTCTTGAAGAGGTGGACTCTGCCTGTGTTTATCATAATGCTTCCACCAGATTTACAGATGGCGGAGAATTTGGTCTTGGAGCAGAGATTGGAATAAGCACTGACAAGATTCACGCAAGAGGTCCGATGGCTCTCGAGGAACTTACAATATACAAGTATGTGATATATGGAAATGGACAAACAAGGACATAGAATAGGTATTTTTGGTGGATGCTTTGATCCTATTCACATAGGGCATCTTATCATTGCTGAAGCAGCCAGACAACAGTGTTGTCTGGAAAATGTTATTTTTGTTCCATCTGGACGTCCTCCCCATAGGGATATGCCTGTTGCTTCTGCAATCCATAGATTTGAAATGACAAATCTTTCCATAAAGGACAATCCATTTTTTACAATCTCTGATACTGAAATAAAAAGGGATGGAATTTCTTATAGTTTTGATACACTTATGTTTTTTAAGAAACAGATGCCTGGAGAATTTTTTATTATTGTTGGATGGGATACCTTTTCTATACTTCCATCCTGGTACAGGGCAGGAGAAATAGTAAAAGAAACAAGTTTTATTGTTGCTCCGAGAATATCAGAAAAAAACATAAATATTGATTTTCCTTTTCCAGTGAAATTTCAGATGCTCGATATCCCAAGAATTGAGATTTCATCAACCATTATAAGAAACAGATTAAAGGCAAATCAATCCATAAGATATCTTGTTCCTGATGGGGTATTTTATTACATACAGAAGGAGAATCTTTATGTCTCATAACGAAATACTGGAAAATCTTGATAATATTGTTAAACAGGCAATTTGTGAACTGCAAAAAATAAATGACCATACGGCCATTGAACAATGGCGGGTAAAATATTTTGGAAGAAAGGGACTTTTTGCTGATATTACATCTGCAATTCCGCATATTTCTCCAGAATTAAGGTCTGAAACAGGAAAGAAAATTAACACTGCGAAGAAACAATTAATGCAGATGTTTGAAGAAAAACTTGGATTTTTGAAGAATAAAGAAGCATCTGATACTGATGTAAATTTTACAATACCAGGAATTATTCCTGATGTTCCAAATCTACATCCAATAACCCTTGTTTCAAGAGAAATTGTGGGTATCTTTCAGAAACTTGGTTTCGGGATTCACGTTGGACCTGAAATAGAAACTGACTTTTATAATTTCGAGGCGCTTAATATGCCTGAAAATCATCCAGCAAGGGATATGTGGGATACATTCTATCTTGACGAAGATAGAAAACTTTTATTGAGAACTCATACCAGTCCTGTTCAGGTAAGGGTGATGCAAAAACTCTCTCCACCATTAAGGATTATTGCAATTGGTAAAACATTCAGGAGGGATGCTTTTGATGCTTCTCATTCTCCTGTATTTCATCAGGTCGAGGGGTTAATGGTAGATAAAAATATTACATTCAGTAATCTTAAGGCAGTACTTATATTTTTTCTCAGGGAATTATTTGGTTCAAGAGTAAGGGTAAGGTTTTTACCTTCATATTTTCCTTTTACAGAACCAAGTGCTGAGATTTCTATTTCCTGTGTAATATGTGGAGGAAAAGGATGCCAGACATGTGGTAATGCAGGATGGCTTGAGATTCTCGGCGCAGGGATGGTTCATCCAGAGGTTTTCCGTAAATCAGGTCTTGACTGTAAAAATATTACTGGATTTGCTTTTGGTGCAGGAATAGAAAGGATTGCAATGTTAAAATATGGAATAGATGACATAAGACAGTTTTATCTTAATGATAAGCGTTTTATACAACAATTTGGATGATAAAATGAAATATAGTTTGAATATGCTGGGTGAATATGTTAATGGAAAATGGTCGGAGGACCAGGTAGAACACTGGTTGCAGATGCTTGGATTAAATCCTTTGTTTACCAGAAAAAACAATGATGTTTTTATTGAACTTGAAATTCCTTCAAACAGGGGGGATTTATTAAGTGCGCTTGGTATAATAAGGGCTCTTACTCCATATATGGAGATAGAACCAAAATATCCGGATATTGATTTGCAGGAAAAATCAGCAAGAAAACTATCAGTTGAGATAGAAAGTCCAGACGACTGCTTTTTTTATGCAGGAAGGGTAATAGAATCAGTTTCTATCGGGCCGTCTCCTGAGTGGCTTAGGGAAAGAGTGGAATCCGCTGGTTTTAGAAGTGTAAACAATGTGGTTGATATAACAAACCTCGTATTCTGGGAATTTGGCCAACCATTGCATGCATTTGACATTGACCTTCTTAAAGAAAAAATAATTGTAAGACGCGCCAGAGAAGGAGAAGAAATTATAACCCTTGATGGAACAAAAAGGAATCTTTGCAATGATGTATTGGTAATATCTGATTCTGAAAAACCTGTTGCTCTTGCAGGGATAATGGGAGGGATAAATTCTGAGGTTGGACCTAATACAAAAAATCTTTTTATAGAAAGTGCATTTTTTAACCCTGTAAGGGTTCGTAGAGGCGCAAAGTATCTCGGTATGTGCACAGATGCCTCAGCAAGATTTGAAAAGGGTATAACCCCGTCTCTTATTGTTCCCGCACTTGATAGATGTTGTTGGTTAATTAACAAATTATGCGGCGGTAGCACAGGTCCTGTTTGTGTTGTGGGTGATATTCGAGCAGAAAAAAGGGTAATACGTCTATCAATGGAAAAGATTTCTAATTATCTTGGCTGTGAGATCCAAAAGGATTTTGTCATAACTACCCTTGAACGGCTTGGTTGCTGTGTTGAGCGCCAGGATGATATTATGGAAATAACTATTCCGGATAGCAGAAATGATATTGAAATTGATGCTGATATTATAGAAGAAATAGCAAAATACTGGGGATATGATAGAATCCCTGAAAGTATGCCACTTGTTTGTTCACCAACAATGTCTTCATATGAATACTCACGACTGGATGCATTAAAGGATGTTTTTATTCGCCTTGGGTTTAGTGAGGTTATTAATCTCGGGCTTGGTAGTGAATTTCAATATGAAGATACCAATAGTAAAAGTATTGAGATTATCAATCCTTTATCCAGAAATTATGCATTTCTCAGATGCTCAATGATACAGGGGTTATTGCAGAATATCCAGGATAACAGCAATAGAAAGGTTGATATGCTTTCAATATTCGAGATAGGAAGTATTTATAAGAAGACGTCCTCTGGCTTTGATGAAAAACCTTCTGCTGGTATTGCGGTTATGAACACTTATAACCTGTATTATTTCAAAGGAATTATCGAGTATATTTTAAGAAAAATTGGCTATGGGATTACCTCTCAAAGAATAGTGAGAAAAGAATATGGACGGGTTATAGAATTCTTACAGAAGGAAGATACTGTTGGAAGAATTCTTATTCCCTGTGATGATATATTAAAAAAATATGATGTTGAGAAGCAGGAAATTTTTCTTGCCGAGATTATGCTCCAAGATTTTGTGCTGAATGGTTTTTCTGAAATAAGATATAAGGAACCACCAAGGGCTATGCCCATAAGAAGAGATCTTTCTCTTATTGTGCCAAACTCTGTGGATTGGCGAAAAGTTGAAGAAATGTTGCTTAAAAGTATACCGGAACTCGAAAAAATAGAAATCTTCGACATATACATTGGGAGGAATATTCCTGCACAATCAACCGGAGTTGCAATAAGAATGTTTTTCCCTAATCCTGAATCCAGTATCACAAAACAGGATATTGAACATATAATAGCAAATATTATTGAGATAATGCAGAAACATTTTTCTATAACTTTGAGACAATGAAAAAATATCAGATAAATATACTCGGAAGGAATTGCACAATTGCCACTGATAAGGATGAATTATCTATGCGTCGAATTGAGAAAGAAATCAACGAACAACTTGCTTTGCTAAAAACATCTATGCCACATGCAGACAATCTTGATTTATGTATTGTATGCTTATTTCTTTTATCCGAGAGAATAGATGTTTTGCAGAAGTCAATTGAAAAGATGAAGGAATCATCCCTCAAGGCAAAGGTGATTCTGGCTTCATTGCGAAAAGAGGTGGAAAGAGAGATTAAAGGTCTTAATGTTTGACAAATTTTTATGCACAGAATAAACTATATTCATCGCGGGGTGGAGCAGTGGTAGCTCGCCGGGCCCATAACCCGGAGGTCGGCCGTTCAAATCGGTCCCCCGCAACTAACCCCTTATTGGGGATAATAAGTCAGCCCCATTGTTAATAAGTAGAGAAAATAAGGGGGGAACCAGTTAAAGTTCTAACTTTGGAAAGTCCCTCCTCTAATTTTCTCTTTTGAAAAAGGGGCGAGAAAGGGATTTATAAATTCTCCCTTTAACAAAGAGAGGTACAGGAGGGCTTTAGAAATCTCCCCTAATCCCTCTTTATTAAAGAGAAGATTGCTATTTTTATTAATGGGCGCGGTAAGCATTACAGTATTATTGGTAATGCCAGGAAATATGAATAGAAGTATAATGATTAAATGGTGCTAAACCCATATGCAAATAGGAAAACAGAAACGTCTTGTTTTTGATTTTGGGACATTACACATAAGAGCCATTGATCTTGTCCCAGGGAGAAATGGTA
This sequence comes from candidate division TA06 bacterium ADurb.Bin131, assembly GCA_002070645.1. GTDB lineage: Bacteria > Ratteibacteria > UBA8468 > B48-G9 > DTJG01 > DTJG01. The sequence continues at coordinate 22,040 of MWDQ01000138.1, read as the reverse complement.
AGAAATTTACCATTAACTTTTATGATGAGTATGAAGGTCCTCAATTCCCTTATGACGCGAGAGTCCCTGTTTTAAGAACAGAAGGCAGAGAATTTGTAAAATCCCTTGGTGTCAAGAAGGCATTAGTTTCTCTTCCTGGAAGAGGAATTCTTATCAGGGTAATAACAGTTCCAAAAGTTCCACTTAACAAACTAAGAGATATTCTTAAGTTTGAAATTCAGCAGCAGATACCTTTCCCAATTGAGGTTGTTTCATGGTCATATCAAATTATTGGCGAGGCGGAAAAAAGTTTTCAGGTTCTTCTTTGTGCTGCAAAGAAAGATCTTATAAATGATTTTGTTGCGCATCTTATACCATTTGGACTTGTTCTCGAAACCCTTGATACTGATTTTTTTGCACTCTATAACCTTTATCGTTTATCCCCTTTATATAGTCCTGAAGAATGCCAGATAATTCTTGATCTTGGAGCGCAAACCACCAATCTTATTATCAATCAGAAGGAAAGAATCCTGATGAGATCATTGACCACAACAGGGGATAGTATTACAACATCGCTTTCAGAGAGTCAGAAGATTGAATTCCCCGATGCAGAGAAAATGAAGATTGAACAGGGAATGAACTCTCCTGTAGTTGCTTCTCTTGTTGATTCTCTTAATACTGAACTTCAGAATTCAATAGATTACTGGCGTTTTACATTAAAAGGGCCTGAGCTTAATAGTTTTCTAATCTGTGGTGGGGCCTCAAAGATGAAAGGGATCAGGGAATATCTCGAGCAAAAAACAAAGGTGCCTGTTTCTTATTTGAACCCTCTTGAATTTTGTGATGTTCATCCAGATTATCAGGAGGTGCTTTCTGACAAAGGTCCTGATATAGCCGTTGCTTGTGGAATTGCACTAAAAACATTAAGGGAAACTGTTATTGATATAGATATGCTTCCTGTTGAAATCCTAAGAATGAGAGAATTTGCTGAAAACAGGCCATATATTTTTCTCTCAACAATAATGGCTGTTGCTTTAACACTTACCCCTTTATTTTTTTTAAGAACAGAACAAACTGCCTATGAAAACTATAAGGTAGAACTCGATACCTCTCTAAAGGAATACGAGCAATTTAAACCAGAGGTTGAATCTCTTCAAAAAAGCATCAGTGATATAAAGGGAAAACTTGGTGTTGTTCAAAATCTATTCGAGAAAAAGGTATTATGGCTGGTAAGGATTATGGAGATAGGAAATTCTCTGCCCAGTAGCAGGATTTATCTTAATAATGTTTATCCTGCTGGGACACAGGTTGCTCAAACCATTCCTGCGGGTCAAGGCCCTGCCCCTGGTGCACCACCAGCAGCCCCTGAAATGCCACCAGCAGCCCCTGGCGCACCGCCAGCAGCCCCTGGTGCACCACCAGTAGCCCCTGGAATGCCACCTGGTGTTCCTGAGCCAGCAATGCAGGCCCCTGCACAGACAACTCCGCCTGCATCTTTGCCAGAAAATGTAGGAGTATTAACACTTGAAGGAGAGGTTGTTGCAGCGGATATAAGGGGTGCCTTTTCTGATTTGAAGTTTTTTGTCCAGAAACTATCTGGTCTTGATTTTTTTTCAGAGGTAGTTATTGATTCATGCGAACTGGATAGGGATACAGGTAAACTTAAATTTCTTTTAACAGCCAAGGTAAAGTGAAAAAAATCTTAGGATTTCTGAAAAAAAACCTTGTTTTTATTTTTCTTATTGTGGTTGTTGGAATCCTTGGATGTGGTTTTAATTTGATTAACAAAACACAGAAACAACTTAAGAAGACCGAGGAAGAAATAAAAGCCAAGTATGAAGAAATAAAAAAATATGAAACACAAAAAGATCTTGCCCCTTCTCCAGAACTCATCAACAAACTTAAAAAGGAACAGGAATTTGTACAGAATCAGTTTATTTCAATGTTAAATCGTTTTACAACCACAACAATAGTTATGCCCGAATTTAAGGACTTCCCAAATGTTGAGTTTAAGGAATTTTTATTTGAAACAAATGACATCCTTAAGAAAAAAGCACAGAAGAATAATGTTGTTATTCCATCATCTTTTGGATTTCAGGAAACAGGATTTCCATCTCAGGATCAGATTCCATTATTTACTCTTCAGATTACTGTCTTAAAACATATTATCGATCTTTTAATTGATTCAGGTGTTAGTGTTGTTAATGCTGTTGTTCCAGGTATGCCTTCGTCAGTATCTTTTTATAAGGTTCTTCCTCTTGATATATCAATAACAGGGTCAAGTATTGAAATAATGAGATTCTTGAAATATCTTAATAATCCCTCTTCATTTTTCACTCTGGAAAGTTTTTCAATCACGAAAAAAGATTCAGGTATGTTTCAGGGGAATTTTAAAATCAATGCAGTTATAATAGACAAAAATGCTGTAGCCCAGGCGCCGACTGTATCTGTAAAACAGCCAACTCCTGTTAATGGAGCACCTGTCCAGCCGACACAGCCAGGAGCGCCTCCACCTGTTCAGAATCGATAGGATACAAAATGCAAAAAGGATTTTTTACAAATTGGCAGAAGATTGATAGAGATGCGAGAAAAAAACTCATCTGTGAGTTTATTGCGCGTAAAAAATCTGGTACAAAGTCCAGAAAACAGAAGAGTAGCAATGTTGTTGAGTACGCAATGCAAACAAGCACATATCATAAAAAAATAGTTATAAAACATCCATTGAAAATCCTTAATCGTAGAACAGGAAAAAAGCGATTTGCCCTTGAATTTTCTTCTTCTTCATCATCATCTTCCTCACCAGGAGGGTTAGAAGATGATGATGCCTCATCATCAAGATCAAGCAAAGATTCTATACCTGAAAAATCTCCACAGAAACCACCGGAAAAAAGGAATCCCTTGAAATTCAGAAAAAAATCATTTTCAAAAAATCAATCAATTGATAAACGCAGGCAGCAAAAGCAGAGGGTAATAGATTTTATCAGCAGGGCGAGGAGCAAGGCAGAATTAGAGAGGAAGAATTTAGAGTTAGAAAAGAAGGCCAGGGTTTTGGCGAAGGAAGAAGCGAGGAAGCAGGCAATAGAGAAGGCAAAGGAACAATCCCTGATAAGGCAGGAGGCACTGAAAGCCCGCAGGGAACAATTATTACAGATAAAGGCGCAGGAACAAGAAAAGGCAAGTATTAGGAAACAGGAGAAGCAAAAGGAAACAGAGAAGATCCTTAAGGATAAGCAAGAGAAAAAACAACAACTGCTTCAGGAAAAGAATAAACTCAAAGAGACACAGGGTGTTTACAGGAAACAGCAAAAGCAGAGGGTAATAGATTTTATCAGCAGGGCGAGGAGCAAGGCAGAATTAGAGAGGAAGAATTTAGAGTTAGAAAAGAAGGCCAGGGTTTTGGCGAAGGAAGAAGCGAGGAAGCAGGCAATAGAGAAGGCAAAGGAACAATCCCTGATAAGGCAGGAGGCACTGAAAGCCCGCAGGGAACAATTATTACAGATAAAGGCGCAGGAACAAGAAAAGGCAAGTATTAGGAAACAGGAGAAGCAAAAGGAAACAGAGAAGATCCTTAAGGATAAACAAGAGAAAAAACAACAACTACTTCAATTTGTAAAAAATCTCAAACATAACAATCAAAACCGCGTTCTTAATAGGCAATTAGAAAAGGAGGCAGCCAGAAAACAAAGGCAACTATCTGCAATTGCGGCTGCAAAACAAAGAGAAATTAGGGCTGGCCAGTTAGCAGAATTCAGGGAAGCAGAAAGGCGTCTTTCTATTAAGAGAAGTGAAGCACTTAAGGCAGAACTTCTTCTTGCAGCGAAACAGAAAGCAGAAAGGGCTGCTTTTGAAAAAAAACAAAGAGAAGAACAAAAGCAAATCAAAGAATTTGCTGGAAATATTTCAAATTCTGCAGGGAATCTTGGTAAATCAGTATCCACACTTTTATCTTCAACATCTGCATCAGTTTCTGGCTCTCTGAAAAAACTTAGGCCTTCTAAGGTCCCTTCTGTTGAATCATTTGCGGCAGGGAAAATTGTTCCCTCAGCAAAGGGCAAGGCAGTTTCTGCAGTAGAAAAGCCAAAGAAATATAAAGAACCAGTAAAGTTAGGACCGTTTCTCAGAAAAAATGCATGCAGGTTTTTATTTATGTTGTTTCTTTTGATGTGGTTTGGTGAGATACTTTACTATACAATGAGATGGAAGCCACCGAGAGAAAAATTTGAAGAGATGTTTGGTTCTGTTGAAGAAGGGAAACGAGAAGGTAAGAAAATTTCTCCAAAACCAGCAGAAATGGCGGTTTTACAAGAACAGGAGTATAAGGTTCCTTCTATAAATATAGAAGGCAAAAGGGATCCATTTTCAAGTGGTTCACTGACAATGGAATTAATGAAGAAGCCAAGGCCAACTGAAATAGCAATGGCTTATAAACCAGAAATAATAACAATAAAGAAAACGCCAATACTTGTAAGTCCATCTGTATCAAAACCAGAAAGGGAAACATTTGAAAAGATAAAACCAATTCTTAAACCAGCAAAGCCAGAAAGGGAAACATTTGAAAAGATAAAACCAATTCTTAAACCAGCAAAGCCAGAGATTTCAACAGAGATATCTGAGGTAACAACCTCAAAGGTTTTACCGCCTCAGTCAGTTTCAAAGCCTGAAATTTCTCCACTTATTACTCCACAGGTTGAATGTAATCTTGTATACAGGGGCAGTTTAATTATGGAGGGTATTGAATATATATTTATCGAGGGAAAACAGAGAACATATAGAGTAACTGTTGGTGATGTTGTTGAAGGGTTTAGAATCCTGAAAAAAGAAAAAGGAATTCTTACACTTTCGAGGGACGGAGTTATCGTAGAAATTCCTGCTGAATAACTTGACTTTGAATATTTACAGAGTAAAATATATAGGGGGAAGAAAAATGAATCGGTTATTGAAGTTAAAACTTGTTGCTATATGTGCGATGATTGTCTGTTTTCACAACGCATACCCTTTATTTGCACAAACTCCACGTGTTTCTGTTTCTCCCTCTTCTTCAACCGCAGAACTTGACCTTCTTTATAGCGATGCAATTAAAAGTTATTATCAAAAGGACTATGCAAGGTCAATAGCCCTCTTTAAGCAGATTCAGGGCATTTCACCTACCTATAGACAATCTCAAATCAGTCATTACATTAGAACAGCAGAGTCACGGCTTGGCAAATCCGGTGCTGTTGAGGTATATAAGGTTCCAGGTCAGCAGATTAAAGAAGTACAGATAAATAAAGAGGGTGAACTTGAAGCAATGGCTGATGAATCCCAGAAGGTTTTACTTAATGCAGCGAACTATCTTGATTCAGTAGAAAAAGAAGGAAAACTGACTGAATTTCAGTTACTCGGGCCAAAAGCAACATTAAAAATGGCAAGAGAAGCGTATGAAAATAGTCAATATACAGAATCAATTCGTCTTGCGAACAAGGCAAGATTTCAAGTTGATGAACTTCTTACACAAAAAAAACCAGGCATTATGCTCGGAAAAGTTGCTGACTATCCAGTTACTCTCAACCTTACAGATGCTGACCTCGGGCAAACGCTTAAACTTATATATGATCTTACAGGTGCAAACATTGTTATGATGCAGGGTATTACAGGAAGGGTTTCTATTAATGTTAAAGACCTTCCTCTTCAAAGGGTCCTTGATTTAATATGTGAGGCAAACAATCTTAAATATGTTGAAGACAAGGGTGTAATTAAAATTATGACTGTGGATGATTTCAATAAATCATCCGCTGCTACAAAAGCGCGTTTGAGAAGGGTTTTTCAGATATACTACGGGGACGCGTACAGTATTATGAAGGCGCTTAAGGAAACATTCCCGCTCCAGACAATAGTTCACGAACCAAGGACAAATTCTATTGTTGTTGATACTCCTGATGAAGAGACAGCGACGAAAATTGGGGATGTTGTTTCAGCGCTTGATACGCCTATATCACAGGTTCTTTTAGAGGCAAAACTTGTTGAGATAGACCTTTCAGATGAGAATGCATTTGGAATTGACTGGCTTGTAAGTTCAAGATTGGTGGAAGCACTTGGTTCTGGTGGTACCCTGACAGGCCCTAAGTTTGGCAGTACCCCTACATTCACACCTGGCTCTTCTTCTACACTTCCGGAGAATACATTTTCATTTGGTGTTACAAACTATGATGTTAATTCTTTGATACAGGCACTCAGTGCAAAGGGTAAGGTTAAACTGGTTCAAGCCCCAAAAATAATGTGTCTCAACGGTACAACAGCGACGATAAGTGTTGAAACAAATGTTCCGTATCTTATTCCCGAATCAACTGTCTCTCAGCAGGCCCAGACGATTACAACAAGTGCAACATTCAATGTATATGAAGACCAGGTTGGAACAGAATTTTCAGTAACCCCGATTATCCAGAGAAACAGAAGTATCTTTTTGAATCTAAATATATATGATTCCCGTTTGCTTGAAATCAGGCGGTTGACTGCAATTGCCGGAGGTCAGCAATATTCAACAGACCAGCCAGTAGTATCAAGCAGAGAAACAGATCAGAGCGTTGTTGTTTTTGATGGTCAAACACTGATTATTGGAGGAATGGTTCAGGATAGAAAAGAGGTTAAAACAACAGGTGTTCCTTTTTTGCAACGTATACCTGGTCTTGGATATCTTTTTAAGAAGCCAAGTTTAAGCAGTTCAAAAAGTGAACTTCTTTTGTTTTTAACCCCCAGGGTTGTAAGCACATACGAGGATGCAAATGCTGTTAGTAGGCCAGATATACAAAAAATGGAACAAAAAGTTGACGGGGGTCTTCTTGAAAAATTCTAATAGAAATAAACCCTATCTCTCTGGTATGTGTCTAATAATTAGATGCTGTGGAATAATCTGCAGCAGGAGGTAAAAAATGAAAAAAATATTGGCAGTTTCTGTTATGTGTATTCTGATTTTTGGTTGTTTTGATATCTTTGCTCAAACAAGGACAACATCAAGGACAACAGGAAGAACATCCAGGTCAAACAATAACAACGATAACAACGACAACTATAATAACAGAACATCAAACAATGTTGATTTTGTTGTTGCTGTGATTGCTGGAATGCTCAGGCATCCTAAGAAGGAAATCAGGATGCAGGCGCTTCAGTCGCTTGTTGCTGGTATGACAATGGGATCAACAGACAACAATGATAATAATAACTCTAACTCTAGTATTGGAGATATCTTTGCTCTTAAAGGTGGAAGCAACAACAATGATGATGATGATGATGATAACAACGATAATGAGGGTCTTGGCACAACAATGTTTATTCCAGAATTGTTTACAATGCTCGCAGACCCTGATCCCCAGATTAGAGACCTTGTTTCAATATCTCTCGATAACCTTTTTGGAACAGATACGAGTTTACTTCGTTTTATGAGCGACCCTGATCCTGTTGTCAGAAAATACGCGGTGCGGCTTTTTGTGATAAGAAATCAGATGGAACCAGAACAGGGCACAGGTAAATCAGGTTCATCAGACAATAAAAATAATATAAGAAGCAGTAAGGATATTTTGATAATGAGGATTCTCTTAAATATGACAAAAGACCCTGATCCTGATATAAAGAAAATCGCAACAGACGCGCTCGAAGGATTTATGACCAATCTTGAAAAACAGCTTCAGGCAACAATGGGAACACCTCAGGACCAGATGCCTGGTGGTGCTCAGCCCAGAAGATAAACTTTTGTACCCCTTTTTAAAAAAGGGTATAAGGGGGCTTTAGAGGACGGGGTTATAAAAACTTTTGGAAATATTGAAAATAAACAAAAACACTGCTAAATACTTAGGCCAAGTTTAGCAATACCATGGTGCATAAAATAAGGTAATATGAATCTTAAAAGAAAAACAATCCTTCTGATGATATTTTTTCTGTGGCCGTTGATTGTCTGTGCCCAGAAACAATTCACACTAAACTTCAATAATGTTGATATCCTTACCTTTATTCGGCTTGTGAGTGAATTTACTGGTGAGAATTATGTTATTGACCCTGCTGTAAGGGGAAATGTTACAATCTTTTCCCAGAAGCCGATTGAAAGTGAAAAACTAAATCAAGTTTTTCAGGCAGTGCTTAATCTTTATGGATTTACTGTTATAAAAAAGGAAAGTGTTTCATTTATTATCCCATCAACTGATGGAAGGGCAAGATCCCCGGTTGTGAATTTTGGGGATATTGAAGAAGATAAACTTGATATTCACCTCACCCAGATTATACCTATGAAGTATTACCCTGTGGATACTGTCTCGCAGATATTGACCCCTTATCTTTCAAAGGCAGGCCAGATTTCATTTGATAGTCGGAGTAACACAATTTTCATCTCTGACTTTGGCGCAAATATAAAAAAGATTCTTGAACTCGTTAAAACAATCGATCAGCCAAGTCTACCAGGAAAGGAAATGCTGCGCACCTATAAACTTCAGAATGCAAATGCCGAGGATGTTGCAAAGATATTAAGCGATATACTTGCCAAACAAAGGCCTCAACAGATAAGACCTGGAGTGCAGGTTTCTCAGTCCGCAGTGGTTGCTGTTAAGCCAACAAATTCACTCATTATCTATGCTGATGTTGATGATTACAGGAATATTGAAACTCTTATTAAAGATATTGATGTAATGACAAATCAGGTTCTTATAGAGGCACTTATAGCAGAAGTTTCGTATAACAGAGAACAGGATATAGGGATTCAGTGGTCAGCAGTTCAGGATTTTAACAATAATAGGTACACTGGTTCAGCAGAAACAAAATTTGGGGTTGAATCAGCATCAGCCGGCTTGAAGGTTGGTTTTACTGATACAAAGACCCTTACTGATATTATTAAGGCAGTGGCTTCAGGAAAGGATACACAGTTTAATATTTTAAGTACTCCTCAGATAATGACAGCGGATAATAGTGAGGCATCAATCAATGTAAGTGAGAATACCCCTTATCTTAAGGAAACAAGGTTTACAACAACAACTGGTGGTTCTGGCACAGATACAATCAGAAGTTATGATTATAAAGATGTTGGAATTATATTGAAGATTACCCCTCAAATCAGTCAGGACAAGTATGTTCGTCTTAAACTTCATCAAGAGGTAACAAAGGTTGTAACTGAAAATACAGAAGGTGCCTTAACAACAGCAAAACGCGAGGCAGACACAACGTTAATAGTTCCAAATAACAAAACAGTTGTGCTTGGTGGATTAATCAGAAATGATAATGAAAGTACCACAAACAAGGTTCCATTTTTAGGTGATATACCTGGCATCGGAAAGCTTTTCAGAAGAGAGTATAAGGGTAGTGTTAAGACAAACCTCTTAATTTTTATCACACCTCATATCATTACAAGTTTTGAAGAAGCAGAAATAATACGACAGGAGAAGGAGACAATCTTACAGAATGAACTCAAAAAATAGTTTTTCTTTAACACAGGAAGAGATTGAAAAACTTATAGATTCAGAAATCCTCGGAAAATTTCCATATGCGTTTCTGGAGACATTTGTTCTTCTTCCGCTTAAAGATGCTCCAGGAAAGGTTTTATTCGCAACAGATAACCCGTCAAAGATTGATTGTGGTGAAATAGAGCAATTCACAGGAAGAAAAATTTCCTTTGTGGTTCAGGATAAAGATGTAATACTTAATCTTCTTAAGAAACACTACTACAGTCCGTCATCTTCTCAGAAGATTATTCAGGAGTTAAGTCGTGATGAGGCAGTTCTCGGCGAGTCATTTACCGAAGATCTTCCAGCGCAGAATGGAGACCTTCTTGATCTTGCAAACCAGGCACCAATCATACGGCTTGTAAACCAGATTTTTTATAGAGCAATATTAATGAGGGCAAGTGATATTCATCTTCAATCACTCGAAAATCATTTTAAGGTAAGATACAGGATTGATGGAATGCTTCATGATATTCTTACTCTTCCCGCAAAATATCAGCCAGCGGTTATCTCGAGAGTAAAGATTATCTCTGACCTTGATATTGCGGAAAAAAGAACTCCGCAGGATGGAAGAACAGCAGTAAGGGTAGAGAATAAACAAATTGATGTAAGGGTTTCAATCATACCAACATTTTTTGGTGAATCCGCTGTTTTAAGGTTGCTTGACCAGTCAACATACAGTTTTGGACTGAATGAACTGGGTTTTTCTGAGGAAGACCTCGTAAAGTTTGATAGGTTAATTCACTATGACCATGGTATTGTTTTACTGACAGGTCCAACAGGCAGCGGAAAAACAACAACCCTTTACGCAGCACTTTCGAGAATTAATAATCCTCATATTCATATTATTACTCTTGAAGATCCTGTTGAATATCATCTTGATGGAATAAACCAGATTCAGGTTAATCCAAAGGTTGGACTTACATTTGCAAATGGATTAAGGTCAATATTAAGGCATGACCCAAATATTATTATGGTTGGTGAGATAAGAGATAAAGAAACAGCCGAAATGGCAATTCAGGCATCTTTAACCGGTCATCTCGTATTCAGCACTCTTCACACAAATGATTCAACAAGTTCAATTGCGCGACTTCTCGATATGGGCATAGAACCATATTTGATTGCATCATCTGTTATTGGGTTGATTGCCCAACGACTTATTCGTCTAAATTGTGATAGATGCTCTCAACCCGTAAACTATCCTCCTGAACTTCTTGAAGAAATAGGGATTAACCCTGCGGGAGATAATTACAATTTTAAGAGCGGCAAAGGATGTGAGGTATGTTTGAATACTGGTTATCACAAAAGAACAGGGATTTTTGAGTTTCTCGAGATTGATGACACAATCCGTTCCTTAATTATGAAACAGGCGTCAGCAGGTGAAATTAGGAGGCATGCTCTTGATAATGGGTTGAAAACATTAAGGATGGATGGAGCGAAGAAGGTCATAGAAGGCCTTACCACTGTAAGTGAAGTTCTACGTGTAACTCAGGAAACCTGATATGTCCATGTTCTATTTTGAAGGTTTTGATAAAAATGGAAGACGGGTTTCCGGAAAGATCGAGGCAGAAAGTGAATCATCGGCAAAGATCGTCGTTAAAGAAAAAGGTCTTTATATAAAAAAAATTGCCTCAATTGAAAGACAACAAAAAATACGCAGACGCGAGAAGATTAAACAAGAAGAATTTGCACTTTCCATCAGAGAACTTGCCACGCTTTTGAATTCAGGCCTTACCCTCGATGAAAGCATATCAGGCATTGTTGCCCAGATGAAAGAAGGTCGTATTTATGATATCTACTCTGATATTCAGAAACAGATTCGCGAGGGAAAAAGTTTTTCAAAAGCAGCATCTCAATACCCTGAACTATTTTCAGATGTTTCACTTTCAATGATAAAATCTGGTGAAGCAAGCGGTACACTCGGACCTGTTCTCGAACATATAGCAGGCTTTCTTGAAGAATCAATCCAGTTCAGAAGCAAAGTAGTGGGCATTATGACATATCCACTACTGATGGCAGCCGTTGGATTTCTTGTTCTGATTTTTGTTCTTACTTTTGTTGCTCCAACTATAACCCGTATATTTTCGGAAATTTCCCTGAAATTGCCTCTGCCAACAGTTATTTTAATAAAAACATCCACCTTCTTAAAACACTATCTTCTTGCGGTGCTTATTTTAACTATTGCGGCTGTATGGTTTATTCGCAGATACTTTTCTTCTCCTCGTGGTAGAGAAAAGGTTGCGACTATCAAAAGGAAACTACCCTTTCTTGGTGAGATATTCTTTAAGAGTGAGATTGCAAACTTTACTGGAACTCTCGGAACCCTTCTTGGAGGCGGAGTAGAAATTCTAACAAGCCTTAATATTGCAAGGGAACTTATTTCAATTCCTGAGTTGAAACAGCAAATTCAGAAGGCGCAGGAACTTATTTCACATGGTCATAGTGTTTCTTCTGCACTTCGTATAACAACGAATCTTCCTTACACAGTTATTCAACTAATTTCAGCAGGCGAGAAAAGTGGTACTGTGCCAGAGATGTTAAAAAAGATATCATCGAACTTTAAGGAAGAGGTATCCCAAAAGGCATCGAAGTTTGTTACGATTCTCGAGCCATTTATGATTCTTTTTATGGCTGTTATTATTGGATTTGTTGTTCTTGGCATAATGCTGCCGATATTTCAGATAAGTCAGAGTATAAAATAGGTAAATATTTTATTTTGAAAAAGGGAGACGCAAGAGGGATTTAGCCAGATCTGGTAGTACCCTGACCTATAAAGGAGAGAAAATGTGTATTAAGAAAAGATTAAAAAAAGGATTTACATTTATAGAACTCATGGCAGTGGTTGTTATCCTCGGGATACTGGCGATGTATGTAATGCCAAAGATGTTTGGCAGGGTTGACGAGGCAAAAGTAACCGCTGCAAAGGTTCAGATAAAGAGTTTTGAGCAAGCGCTTCGCTTGTTTTATCTTGATAATAATTTTTATCCTTCTACAGAGCAGGGACTTGATGCCCTTATAGCAAAACCAACAACAGGAAGAATTCCTGAGAAATGGCGAGAGGGTGGATATCTTGAAAAAAATGCTATTCCACTTGATCCCTGGGGACATGAATATATTTATTTATCTCCTGGAAGAAATGGTGAGGATTTTGAAATAATTTCCTATGGTAAAGATGGACAAGAAGGTGGAGAGGGCTATGATGCAGATATTTCGAGCAGCGAAATTGAAGGATCCCAGAAAAACTAGGAGCAATAAGGGGTTTACCCTACTTGAGATGATGGTGGTTATTCTCATCATTGGTTTTTTTTTCTCAATCTTGCAAAGATTTCAAACTTCTCCTTTTCTGAAGAAGAACCGCACCTACCAGAGATTGAAGATATTTTTTCGCAGGCATCAAACGCATCCTTGAGCTCATCAACACCGCAGATCGTTTTTTTTGATATTGACCAGCAAAATTGGGCAATTGTAGATAGCAGTCAATCATTTTTAAAGATCATTCCAGAAGGAACCTCTTTTAACAAATTACCGGAAAATCTAAAAATAACAAGTATTACTGTTGATGGGTACAAATTTGAATCAGGCATTCCTGGTATTATGTTTTTTCCGGATGGCACAGAAGAGTATGCAGAGATATACATTGAAGATACTCAAACTGGTGATAAATGGACTATTATACTAAATCCCTATATACCTTCGTTACAGATAACAAAGAGTATATAACAATACGGGGTCAACTCTCGACTCTTGACAAAAGAGACATGGGACTAAAGTTCCTCACTACATCTTTCTTAAAATTTTTCTGAACTCCTCTTTATAAAAGAGGGAACTATGGAAGGCGAAGGAAACAGAAAAAATGATGGGTTATAAAAAATGCGATTGAAACAAAGAAAAACAAAAGGATTTACTCTACTTGAAACAATGATAGCAGTTGGAATGTTTGCTGTGCTCGGGATTGTATGTCTGGAGAACTATCTTTTGAATATAAGTATTTCTCAGAAGATTATTGATCAGCAATCGTGTATGACCCTGGCAAGACAAAAAGAATTTGAATACCTTCAGGATCCTGACAATATACCTGAATCAGGGGATTTCGGTAATGTTGATCCGGATGCCCATTATAAAATTGAAACATCGGATATTACGCTTAGTGAGACAGTAACAATTGATAGCGAGATAACCTTTAATTTTACTGTTGTTCGCATTATTGTTGAAAAGCATGGTTACCAGGTTTCTTACCCATTTGTTATTAAAAGTTCAGAAGAAGAAAACCAATGAAAAATAAAAAAGGATTTACCCTAATTGAGATGTTGGTTGCAACTGTTATAGGGTTTATAATTATTATTCTTGTTTACCAGACAATGCAAATCACAATAAGGGTTTCAAAAGATGTTAGAGAAAAACTCGCCCGTATGCAAACGACAAATTTTTTTCTTACATCTTTTTCCGGAAGGTTGCTGTGTATGGTACCTGATAGTTCAGAAAACAGTTTCAGCAGTGATCAAATTTCGATTGAAGTAGTTGAATATAAGAGACGAAAGATTATTACCTACATTGTAGAGCCCAACGAATATGGTAAGTACAATCTTTCTGTTAAAGAAAAGGATATATTCTATGATACAGAATACGAATATCCTGCAATAAAGGATTTAGATTCTTTTGAGTTTCAATTCTTTGATGGGGATTCCTGGATTACTACCTGGGAAAAAGAAACAATTCCCACGGGGATTTCTGTTAATTTTGAAAAGGATAATACAAAGACATTTTTCCCTGTAGCGGTTGACATCCAGAGTCAGGAGGTCCAGCAATGAAGAATGGATTTGTATTGATTATAACTGTGGCTTTTCTTGCAATACTTGCGGCAAATGCATTTATATTTACAGAATTTGTTAGATTAAGATCAGAGGTTCAGTATAATCAAAATTTCAGGTTTCTGGCTGATCGTGTCGCAAGAACTGGAATTAGTGCAGGAGAGATAGTACTTTCCTTAGATAAAAATTCCTATGACTGGTTTGACGATGTCTGGGTAAAACCAAAAAGCCTTGTTTTCCCAGAGGGTTCTGTGGAGGTAACAATTGAACCTCTTGATGCGAGATTTAATATTAATAGTATCTTAAACAATGATAAATCAATAAACACACAATCAGTAAACCTGTTTAGCAATCTTTTATCTGTGATGGGGTTTCCCTCGTCTCTCCTCGATACACTTCTTGATTGGCTCGACAGTGATGATTTCCCGAGAATTTTTGGAGCAGAATCAGAATATTATGGTACTTTCAATCCACCCTATAAACCAGCAAACGGTCCACTCGGAGATGTAACAGAACTTGTTTTTATCAAGGGTTTTACACCAGAGATATTGATGTCAGGTGAAGATCGTACTGGACTTAGTGATTTACTGACCATCTTTTCTGATAATAAAATAAATGTTAATATAGCAAGTCCGTTAATATTACAGATGCTCGGATATAGCACTGATTCTGTTGAAAAAATTTTGAACGAGAGGGAACTGCGACCATTAAGTATGAATATTCTTATGAACATTGATAGACAAACAACTTCTTCTCTGACAAGGGTTATAAAATTTTCAAGCAGTTTTTTTTGTATAAGGGCTGTGGCTGATTGTAATGGGGTTATGAGCACTCAATTCTTAATTGTTCAAAGGACAAGTAGTGGTATAAAACGGTTGAAATGGGAGAGAAATTGAACCTTATTGTATACATAAGAGATAAAAAATTCTATCTATATTCCTCAGGAGAAACAAAGATACAGGGTATTTTTGAAAACAGCGAGGACACGTCTGATTTTTTTGCAAAAAATAAGGTTAACAATCTAACCCTGATTTTCAGCAGGCCCCTGATTTTTATAAGAACACTCGATTTCCCATTTTCCAATTTAAGCAAGATTTCTCAGGTTTTGCCTGAAGAATCCTCAGCGCTATTTCCTGTTCCAACAGAAGAACTTGAACTCTTCTGGTATCCAATCTCCAGAGAAAAAACAAAGACCACTGTTTTAATCCTCGGCATCGAGAAAAAAAGGATCGAAGAATGGCAAAAGATGAAGTCGTCATTTAAATTTAGTATGAAGATTGGGTTTGAGCCATTTGTTTTAATGAATTATTTATCAAAAACAATCTCTGATAGAAGATACCTGCTTGTTTTTATTGATGGGAATTATATTGCAAGGTACAGGGTAGAGAATAATGCCATTGTAGAAGGTTCTTCCTCATTTTTTGAGCCAGGTAGTTTAGAGGATACCCTGAACGAGATTAAGTCAGAAGAAACAAATCTGCCATTGGTACTTGTTGGAGATATAACCACTAGTAAGAATATCTCTGGATTCAGGGTAATTCTACCGAAGAAATCTGAGTCCTGCATATCAATTTTTCTTGCCTTGTTTGAAAATTCTCAAAACCTTTCAGTTAGTCCTAATTTCAAGATTTTCACTGTTAGATATTCTGAAATTACAGTAAATCCATTGTTAATACTGGTGGTGTGTGTGTATCTCTGCCTTGCAGGGATTATGTTCAGACCTGTATTGATTTCAAAACAATATCAGGAAAAAGTAAACAGTGTAAACAAAAAGATGGAAGAAGTTTTTAAGTCAGCATTTCCAAATGTTTCAAGGATTGTTAATCCTATAATACAGGCAAAAGAACACCTCAAAAATTTTCAGGATGTTCAGCAGATAATGCCAAAAATTTCTGTTATTTCAATTATGAGTACAATATCCAGGGTTGTTCCCGAGAATGTTCCATTTAAGGTTTCTCAAATGAGTTTAAGGGGGAATGACTTGTTTCTTACCTGTCTTACTGATACACTCGAAAATGTCGAGATTATCTCTCAGATTTTCAAAAAGGCAGATTTATTCAGCAGTGTGAAGGTTGGGGGAATAGCGCCTGAATCAGGACAGATAACATTTAACCTTCTTATGAAGGTTAAGATTGATTAAAAAAATAAATGGTAGTATTTATTTTAATGGGGTGTCTTTCCTTTTATAAAAAGGGAGTGAGGGGGATTTTGAAGAGAGAATAATGTAGATGTAGGAAAGTAAAAGGGATTTCTCAATGTATTAATAATGAGAACAATCTTAATTTATTTTTGGAAAATGGTGAAAAAATGTTTAAAAACTTAAAAAATCTTTCTTTACTGGCTCTGATTATACTTGCCTTGCTTTATCAATTTGTTTGCGCTCCTGGAATCAGGAAAATCAGAGACCTCAACAGGATGTATGTTCAAAAACAGAAAGATCTTGAAACCCTCAATAATTTGATTTCGCAGTATAAAAGCAAAACAAAACAGGCAGATGTTATATTTGCCCCAGAGAATTTTAATCTATATCTTTTTGTTTCAAAAACACTTGAATCCAATGGGCTTAAATCCTCTGTTTCGAGGATTACCCCTGTTACAGAGAATATTCTTTTGAATGCAGTTGAACAACACATAACTATTGCACTTGAAGATGTGGAACTTGCCAAACTTTTGAATTTTTTTGAAGATATTGAGGAAAAACAATTCTTAACCTTTGGATATCTTCAGATTTCTCGCAATCCTCAGAAGCAGTTTTTTGTTAAGGCAGAGATGGAGATTATCTCGTATAAATCAAATGGAAAATAAACAAAAAAAAATATTCCTGATAGACGCAAATAATATTATATACAGATCTTTTTTTGCAATAAGAAAGTTTACAACATCAACAGGGCATCCGACAAATGCAGTGTTTGGTTTTGTATCAACACTTTTGAAGATTTTGAAGGAATACAGCCCTTCATATATTGCTGTTGTTTTTGATTCTCCGGGTCCAACCTTCAGGCATACGCTTTTCGAGGAATATAAAATTGCTCGAAAACCAATGCCGGATGAACTTCAGGTTCAGATACCAATCATTAAAGAGATTATACAGGCATTTGGGATAAAGATATTGCAGAAGGATGGTTATGAGGCAGATGACATTCTTGCTTCTCTTGCGCTGAAATTTTCTGACGAGGATTTTGATGTTGTTATTATTACAGGTGATAAAGATATGCTACAGTTATTAAACAAAAATATAACTGTATTAAATCCAGGGACATGGAAGATTATAGATTATGATACATTTCATGGAAAATATGGATTTACTCCTGTAAATATTGTTGATTATCTTGCCATAGCAGGAGATGCATCTGACAGTATTCCTGGGGTTCGTGGAATTGGAGAAAAAACAGCCACAACCCTTATAAAAACATTTACCACAGTTGAAAATCTTTATGAAAACATTGAAAATATTAAAGGCAAAACCAGAGACAATCTCCTTGCAGGAAAAGGTTCTGCTTTTTTAAGCAAAAAACTTGTATCGCTTGCCAACAATATTTCTCTTGAAATAGACGTGGAGAATCTTAAAATTGGTAATCCAGATATTCCAAAGATTAAGGAAATCTTTCAAAATCTTGAATTTAGAAAATTTGAGGATTCAATCTCTGATATTTTTTCTGATGCCTTACCAGAAACTGAAGAAGATGTTTTTGTTATTGGAGAAGATATATTTAGTTTCAAAGAAATAATCCAGAACCCTGAAAAATTCAGGCAGAATCTTGAAGATAAAAATATCCTAAAGATTGGTAAAGACATAAAGGAAAAAATAAAACAACTTGCCTCAAAAAATATTTATCTTGCTCCGCCATACTTTGATATTACGATTGCCTCTTTTCTTCTTGGGAAAAGTCCTGTTGTAACAGATATATTGCAGGCATACAAAAATTATCGGGAAGAACTAAAAAAACAGGATATGGAATTTATATTTGATTCTATAGAAACCCCGCTTATTGAGGTGATTGCATCAATGGAGGTAAATGGAATACTTGTTGATGTGTGCTATCTTAAATCTCTGAAAGAACAATACGAGAAAGACATAAGCAATATACAGGAAAAAATTTTTGCCCTTGCAGGGGAGGTTTTTAACATTAACTCCCCATCGCAGGTTGGTAAAATTTTATTTGAACGTCTTGGTCTTCCGGCAAAAAAAAAGACAAAAACAGGATATTCAACAGACACCTCCACCCTCCAGCAGATTAGAACCAAGCACAAAATAGTGGATTTAATCCTTCAATACAGGGAGCTTTCAAAACTATGCAGCACATATATTGATGGATTCTATCAGTATGTAAATCCAGGTGATAACAGAATTCATCCAGAATTTCTGCAGACAGGTGTTTCCAGTGGCCGGCTTGCCTGTAGAAACCCTAATCTTCAGGCAATTCCAGTAAGAACAGAAAAGGGCTCTCTCATAAGAAAGATTTTTGTTGCTCCGCAAGGTGCAACCTTTTACTCTTTTGACTATAACCAGATTGAATTAAGAGTTCTTGCCCATTTTTCAAACGACCCTGTTTTATGCGATGCATTCAAGTCAGGCAGGGATATTCATCTTGAAACAGCAAAACTTCTTTTTTCTTTTCAGTCAGATTCCCTTTTTGAAGATGAAGAGGTTGAAAGATACCGTCGCATAGCCAAAACCATTAATTTTGGGATAATTTATGGAATGAATGGATACGGTCTTGCCCAGAGATTATCCTGTACTCCTGAAGAAGGCCAGGCATTTATCGACCAGTACTTTGCAAAATTTCAGGGAGTTAGAAAATACATACATCAGTCAATATCAGAAGCAGAAAAACTCGGATATGTTAAGACAATGTCTGGAAGAAAAAGATACCTGCCAGAGATATACTCAGAAAACAGAAACCAGAGAGAATTCGCCAGCAGAGTTGCAGTCAATATGCCAATACAGGGAACTGCTGCTGAGATTATTAAACTTGCGATGATTAAAATATACAATCTAATTAAAGAGCGAAAACTTCAGAGCAAGATGATATTGCAGATTCACGATGAACTTTTATTTGAGATATACGATAATCAAAAAGATATTTTTGAAGAAATAAAGGCAATTATGGAAGGTATTTGTTGCCTGAATGTTCCCCTCAAGGTTGATGTTGAAAAAGGTAAGAACTATCTCGAGATGAGCAATGCCTGAGCATTCTTTTTGCATTTCTCATTTTGACTTGAGAATAATGAAGATGTAGTGAACATCTTCAGGTGCGTTCCTTTTTAAGTTCCCACTTTCTTAAAGAGGTTGACTTGAAAGATAAAAAATTCAGTTAAAATAGAACATAGGAGTACAAAATGGAACAATGTAAACATATAGCCAGTACCGCAAGAATACTGTGTTTTTCGAGATTTTTTGACAGGGACTTGACAAGATTAAATATCCCTACTAAAATACACTTGACAGAATATAAGAATTCATTTAACATTAAAAACGGAAGGAGGTGAGAGAAAATGAAAAGAAAAGGATTCACTCTCATAGAACTTCTTGTAGTAATCGCTATCATAGCGATTCTCGCATCAATGTTGCTTCCCGCACTTTCAAGGGCAAGGGAACAGGCAAGACGTGGTGTT
This sequence comes from candidate division TA06 bacterium ADurb.Bin131, assembly GCA_002070645.1. Classification (GTDB taxonomy): domain Bacteria; phylum Ratteibacteria; class UBA8468; order B48-G9; family DTJG01; genus DTJG01. The sequence continues at coordinate 2,182 of MWDQ01000138.1, read as the reverse complement.
TGTATGTCTAACCTGAAACAAATAGGTCTTGCTCTCCGTATGTATTCGCAGGATTATGATGAATTTTTCCCATCTATATCAGGTTATGCTACGGGTACGACTTCGAACGAAACAAGGGACGCTTTTTGCCTTTTGTACGGAAGAGTATATAACGCCACTGGTACTACCTCAAAACCTTGTCCAAACTATCTTAAGAATACAGAGATGATGATATGCCCGAGTTCAAATGATACAAAGTATACTGTTGACCCTGAAGATGTAGATACTGCATTTGCGCCCAGTTTCACGAGAGTCGCCGGGAATTGTTCCTATGCCTATGCTCGTGGTCTTGATGAAAAAACCCAGCCAGAATCAGCCCTTGTTTGCGACAAGGTTTATCAGGAAGCCGACCATGGCGCGTGGACAGTGGCAAATGCCTATCTTACTGATACCTATGACAACCATGGAAAAGATGGCATCAATGTACTTTATGTTGGTGGAAATGCTAGTTGGGTTGCAGCAAATTCAAGGGGAACAACGGATAAGGGATATCTCCCGGTTGAACAGATTCCGAACATTGTTAGAATAGCAAATCCATAATAATGGAAAATTAAAGATGAATGAATTGAAAGGAGGTGAGAAAAGATGAAGAAAAAAGGTTTTACCCTTATTGAACTTCTTGTAGTAATCGCTATCATAGCGATTCTCGCATCAATGTTGCTTCCTGCACTATCAAGGGCAAGGGAACAGGCAAGAAGAAGTGTTTGTATGTCTAACCTAAAACAAATAGGTCTTGCACTTAAAATGTATTCTCAGGACTATGATGAATCATTTCCGTACAGAGGTGAGCCTACTTTATCCAATGAAACAGCATATGCAATGTGCTATCTTTTTGGCAGGGTATGGAATACAACCGGACCCGCCAGTAAACCATGTCCGAATTATCTTAAAAACACAGGAATGATTGTTTGTCCGAGTGCAAGGGATATCAAGTATAATGGTGATCCAGAAAATACCACTGTAGCATTCAACCCTACATTTAGTTCTGACCCAAATGTGACAAATGATAACTGTTCTTATGCCTATGGATGTGGTCTTGATGAACAAACAAATGTTGAATCAGTTATTGTTGCTGACAAGGTTTCAGGAAAGGGTAGCAATGCTCTGTGGGCTACTGCTTTTCCTGCAAGTGTAACTGTTCGTTCAGGTCTTGATAACCATGGAGGGGATGGAATCAATGTCCTGTATGTTGGTGGAAATGCTAGTTGGGTTGCAGCAGACAAAGATGGTAATCTTGACACGATTAAACTCGGTAACGGTCAGGTAACAGTTACCACCGCTATCAATGCAAATGGAGTAAGAAATCCATAATGTTGTATAATATTTAAGGAGAAAAAATGAAAAATAAGATGAAAGGAGGTGAAGAAAAATGAAAAGAAAAGGATTCACTCTCATAGAACTTCTGGTAGTAATCGCTATCATAGCGATTCTCGCATCGATGCTGCTTCCTGCGTTGGCAAGGGCAAGAGAACAGGCAAGAAGAAGTGTTTGCATTTCAAACCTTAAACAAATAGGTCTTGCTCTTAAGATGTATGCCCAGGATTATAAGGAGTACTACCCGAAATCATCCGCTTTAGATGCAACTACAGGTGATGAACCATCATCCATAGTCCCACTATCACTCTTATATCCTCAGTATGTATCAACAGGAAAAACATTTATATGCCCATCTGACCTTGGCCATAAAACAGCAGATGTAACAACCGTGTACAACAACGCGCCATTGGAAGATGCAGCTGGTGGAACCGATAATGCTGGTTGTTCCTATGCCTATGGCCAGTTCTGCAATGAATCAGTTGATGTTGATACAGTGGTTGCTGTTGATAAGTCAGTGGGTGATATTACTACCTTTGGTGGGCCGTGGGACGCAACACTGGAGATTCTTGGTACAACTGGTGGAAAGGACAACAACCTTAATCACAAGACAGATGGAGTTAATGCCCTTATGTGTGATGGCCATGTAAAGTGGGTGCCAGTTGGTAAGATTCCTGACCTTATTCCTAATAGAGCCAATGGTGCAGGAGCAATTGGAAGAATTATTAACCCATAAAATTGACTACCTATGAATTTGAATGACCCCTCTGAAAAGAGGGGTCATTCTTTTTTCCCTAAATACGGGGTCAACTCTTGACTCTTGACAAAA
>MWDQ01000137.1 GCA_002070645.1 candidate division TA06 bacterium ADurb.Bin131 | reverse complement strand
ACCTTCTGGATAGATTTGTTTACAGGATCTGAAAAATTACTTCCTTCTTTTATATTATATGGCTCAACCCCTATAATCAGGATATCTGCGCCTGTTTCATCTCTCAAATACTCACACAGAAGTTTTAGCGGCATCCTATGAGAAGAAATATCTGTTTCTTTAATCCTATCTGGTTTAATAATAGAAATATGCCCTGGTTTTTGGCCTGTTATACAAGAATCAATAATAATAATATGTGATGGTTTTTCTTTTTTTACAGGACCTGTAAAATTCTCTGGTGCCTCATAGCACGAGAAAATTCTGACATTCCCAATTCTATTTCTTTCTGCAAAATCTGAAAGTATCTCTGTTATTGCTGAACCAGATCCATCATCACAGCGGTCCTTATTTCCAACACCAATAATCACGAGTTTCTCGAAATTATCAAGCCAGTTATTTATCTTTTCTTTCCAGAGCACTGTCATCAGGAATTTTGTTGAAGATAATCTCTTCAATTCTCCTTAAATAAAATTTACTTCTCTTCTTTCAGCAAAGGAAGTTAGGAATGAATTTTTCGGGTATTTATCAATTTAAAAAATTTTTCTAAAGAAAACTTTCTACCCTGTGGCTTTAATTGTCAAACTATTTTTCTGGTGATTGTTGAACTGTCTTTTTTGGTCTTCTATAGGTGTATTCTGTTTTTAGTTTAATCCTGCTGTCGGTCGCAAGTTCAAAATCCTTATTCAAGGTAATTGCCTTTGTCGGACATGATTCCGCACACTGGGCACAATGAATACACCTATCATTATGTATAATCATTCTGTATTCCTTTTCTTCCTGAGAAATTTCAAGAATCTCGATTGCAAATGCAGGACAATCTCTTACGCAGGCCCTGCATACAATACACTTATCTGGACTTAAAACAGGTGTACCACGAAAATCATCAGGCACAGGAATTTTTTCAAATGGATAACGAACAGTCGCAGGCTTCCTAAAGATATGTCTTAAAAGTTCTGGTACAAACGCACCTGGTTTTAGTTTCATTGTATTATCCCTTTTACAAAAATGCTTATCAATAACTGAAGAACAGCAAATGGAGTAAGGTATTTCCACGAAAAATTAACGACCTGATCTATCCTGATTCGCGAGCATGCAGCCCGGATCAACGAGAGCAAAGCAATAATAATCAATGTCTTCACAATAAACCTGATTAATCCAGCAACCACTCCACCTGGAAACCCAGCCATAAAAACAGCAGCAATCAACCCACTTCCAACAACCATTTCAATATCTGTCATTAACCTAAAAAAAGCAAGTTTTTTTCCAGAGTACTCTGTGAATGTGCCACCAACAATCTCTGTCTCAGCATGCGGAATATCAAATGGCGTTCTCTCGAGTTTTGCCTGTAGCGCAATAACAGCAACAAAAAAACCAATAATCTGAAACAATAGAAGAAAAGGAAATCTCTGATAAAAATATGAAATCTCTGCAAGACGCCAGGAATCAGCAACAATCGCAGGACTTAACACAGCAAGAAAAAGAGGAACCTCATATCCAAAAAGCATCGTTAAAACCCTCGTGCCACCAATTGTCGAAAAAAAGTTTGTTGAATGCCATCCTGCAAGGAATAATACAAGCGTCGGAAGGCTCAAAAGAAAGAGCACAACAATGATATCTCCTTCAAATGAATTAAATGTCGTCATATCAACATTGTAATACCATAATGGCAGATAAAGTCCTGCTGTAATAACAATTGCAAGTCCAACCACAGGTAGCGCTGAAAAGATTGAACGGTCTGCATTTTCAGGAATTATATCTTCTTTAAAAAGAAGTTTTAGAAAATCCGCAACTGGTTGAAGTATTCCAGCAAAACCAGCATACGCAGGGCCAATTCTATTTTGGAGTCGAGCATATAGTTTTCTGTCAAACCACTCGCAGAACACAGAATAAACAAATAAGAATAAAATACCCGGGTATATAAATAGATACAAAAGTGATTTTACAACGGCCATATATAGTCCTTATTTATATTTTTTGAGTGATATCTTTGTTTAATTTGATTCATCGTAAGAATATCGCTGTATCCAGTATTATCTGTAATCTCAACAAATCTTTCTGCACAGCATATACAAGGATCTATTGCAGCAAAAACAAGTGGTATGTCAGCAACATAACCGTTTTTTAACATCTCTATTGTTGCTGGATAATTAGCAAGGGTTGGGGCACGAACCTTTAACCTTTCTGGTTTATCAGTTCCATTACTCCTGACATAGTGAATATTCTCGCCCCTGGGGGCTTCATACCTGCTTACAACTTCGCCCTCCTTAACCCTGCGGCTTGCTTTTACTTTAACATCTCCTGAGGGAAGATTTTCCAGTATAAACTCAATCATTTTATATGACTCAACAAGTTCTTTAACCCTTACAACAACCCTGCCGAGAACATCACAGGTATCTGCTGTACAAACATCAAATGGCATTTCGCTATATACAGCATAAGGATCATCTTTTCTGATATCACTGGCAATACCTGATGCCCTTAATGTTGGACCAACAGCACAAAGCGCAATTGCTCTTTCTTTTGGTAGAACCCCTACCCCGGCAGTTCTCGCAACAAATGTTGGTTCTGTTGTGCCAAGATTTGTGTAGTACTGAGTTCGTTTCTTCAAAAGTTCTATTCCTTCAAGAATTTTGCTTTTCTGATTCTCGTCAATATCTCTTCTTACCCCACCGATTGTGTTTATCGCATAATGAACCCTGTTTCCAGAAATCATCTCGAGAATATCCATTACAGATTCTCTATCTCTCCAGGTATACATAAAAAGCGAATCAAACCCTGCCTCGTGCGCAGCAACCCCAAGCCACAAAAGATGACTGTGGACCCTTTCAAGTTCAGAAACAAGTGTTCTCAGGTACAGTCCCCTCCTGGGAGGTTCTATACCAAGCAGTGCCTCGACTGCCTGGACATAACAGGTTGTGTGCGAATGTGAACATATTCCACATATCCTTTCCATAAGATAGATATTTTGAATATAGGTTTTACTTTCAGCAAGTTTTTCAAGACCTCTATGGTTATAACCAAGACGAACATCAACATCCTTGATAACCTCTCCCTCAATTGTTATCCTTAAACTTATTGGTTCCTTCAAGGCAGGATGTTGTGGTCCTATAGGTATTTTTATCCTTTTCATTTTTTCTCTCCTGGAATTTTTTCCTCTGGTGGCTCGTAGTTCCAGTCCTTTCTCAATGGATAATTTCCTGAAGGCCAGTCATCCGGTAAAACGATCGGCCTCGGATCAGGTATATTTTTTACTGTTATTCCGAGAAGATCCTGAATCTCTCTTTCATAAAGAACTGCTCCTGGAATAAGTCGGCATATTGAAGGAATTTCTGGATTCTCCCTCGAAATTATCACTCTTATTGTGAGTGAAACTTGGCTGATTGCAAAATGATAAAGTATCTCAAAATTTTTCACTGTATCAATGCCTGTAATTGTTGAAAGATGTCGAAAACCAAAATCATTACCGAGAATCTCAATTACTTTTAGAAGATTATCAGCAGAAACAGTAAAAAATACCCTTCTATCTGCTGGAGTTTTTATTTCTATAATCTTATCTCCGAGAGATTCTTTTATTTTATCCACAATATTCTGGGTCATTTTGTCTTCTCCAGTTTTGCCAATAATTTTACGACACCATCAATAATTGCATCAGGCCTTGGCGGACATCCAGGCACATAGATATCAACAGGAATCAACTGGTCTATACCACCAATAACATTATACGCACCTCTGTATACACATCCGGACATCGCACACGCTCCAACAGCCATAACAAATTTTGGTTCTGGTGTTTGCTCATAAATCCTTATAATTCTATCCTTCATCTGTCTGGTTGCAGGGCCAGTACACACAATAACATCAGCATGTCTCGGGGTTGCCTTCAAAAGTATCCCGAATCTTTCAACATCAAACCTCGGTGTTAAAACATCAACAATCTCAATATCACAAGCATTACAGGCACCTGTATTCAGGTGAAGTATCCAGGGTGATTTTATTCTTGACCATTTAATAATTTTTTCAATCATCTTCATCCCCATCAATAATTGTGTCTTCAGGGTTGTCTCTGTAAATCAAAAGCCCGCACACACAAAGAAAAATCGCTATAAGATAAAAAATCCCAAAATAAACCTCAGGTGCCTTTGCTGGAAGCGTTGCTATAACCAAGACAGCAACATGCATCACAGTAAAAAAGAGTGCAAAAATAAAAAATAATGAATATCCAAACTGAAACTTAAAACCTGGCATATTTTCACCGCAGGCATAACTCGATAATTTACCCTTGCTTTTTTCTGGCTTTATAGAAAACCTGTCCACAAGAATATAAAAAATAACAAGAACCCCGAGGATAATCAAAAAAGCAACTGGCGGACAGAGTAAAACACCAACCTTTTCCATTTTCACCCCTTTAGATTAGAAAAATCCCTGACATCAATACTTTTTGAGCGTCTGTAAGCATTTATAACAAGACCAAGACCAACAGCCATAACGCAAACCTCAATAACTATTACTGTTATAACTAAAACCTGGGCTACAGCGGTTCCCTGTGGATAAGACCCTGAAATAATAAAAAGACAGATTGCCTTTGAAATTATTTCTATTCCTATAAGAAGTCGTATCATACTTCTTCTCGTAAAAATACAGTAAAACCCAATAAATAGCATTGCAAAAACCGTATATGTATAAGCCAAACCATTATGAAGCGCATTATTTACCATTTTTCCTCCGAGCGCCGACAACCGAAAGTAAAACAAAAACACCTGCAAAAATCACACCCACCTGCCCGATTATATCAAATGTCCTGCGTATCCATAAGACCTCTCCAATCTTCACTGAACCTATTGGTAATACTCTGCTCTGGTCGATTGGCAAACCTGGAATTTTCAATGCCACTACCAATGAAAAAACAAGAAAAAGAAAAATAAAGACAGCAATAGGAACAGGTGGTTCTTTTACATCTGCATCTCCTCCAATTAATGATATTGTCATAATAAAAAGGACCATAACCAGCCCGGCAATAACAGATATCTCGAATACCCCTGCATAGGGAGCATGCAACCTAAAGAAAATAATACCCATTATTATACTGGACACCATCAGACAGATGGCTGCCTTCATCATATCCTTAAGCAAAACAGCGCAGGCAACAAAAACTATTACACCAACAAGAAGCAAAATATCCATTTATAAGATACCCCCTAAGGCACAAAAAGACGTTCTTATACCCTGCATTAAAACATTCGCAGCAGGCAAAACCCATTTAATTAAAATAGGTGCAAAAGAAACACCAACCCACACACATACAAGTCCAAGCCCAACCATTGATAGATTCATCCAGAAAGGAACATCTACAATATTTTCAAAACATTCCTTTATCTTTCCAAAAAAGACCCTTCTCTGGATTAAGAGCAGATATCCGAGAGTTAAAACACTCGCAAGTATAGCAATAAAACCATATAAAAACATATTCGCCTTAAAAAGCGCCACAACAATAATAAGTTTACTCCAAAAACCATTCAATGGTGGAACACCTGCAGCAGAAAGAAGCCCGATAACATTTGTAGTGGATGTAAAGGGCATATTTTTCCCAAGTCCACCGAGTTTTAAACTATCATCAGTACCACAGGTATACTCAACAGCACCAGCATTCAAGAAAAGCAGTGACTTAAAAATTGCATGATTAAACATATGAAGAAGCCCGCCAATAATACCAAGAGGCGTTCCTATGCCAATACCGAGAATAATATAACCAACCTGACTAATTGAAGAATATGCAAGTAACCTTTTTAACCCTGACTGGCCAAGCGCCAGTAATGCACCGACAACAATTGATATTATTCCGAGATAAACCATTACAAATGATACACCTGCGCTAAAAGGCAGTGCATTAAAAAATATCCTTGCCACTGTATAAACGCCAGCAACCTTTACAAAAATTCCAGAACTAACTGCAGGCAGCACTGCTGGTGCCGCAGTGTATGCATCTGGCATCCATGTATGAAACGGTACAAGACCACACTTAAAGGAAAATCCTGTGAGAAACAAAATTATGAAAAATTTTGAAGAAAAACCCGATGCGGAAATACTTCTTATGTCTGTTGTTCCTGTATTTACAAAAACACCTGCAATACCGAGAAGAATAAAAGATGAGGCAATTGCAGAAAGAACCAGATACTTAAATGCGCCTTCTGTTGAATATCTTGTTCTGCCAAGCGATACAAGTCCATATGAAGCAATTCCAGCTGCCTCAATAAATATGTACATCGTAAAAAGATCCGCTGTTAAGACGATTCCATTCATTGAAGCCACGAGAACAAGCAGTATTGCATAGTACAATGATTTAGAACCGTATTTACCCATATAATTAATGGAGAAAAGTCCCACAGACAAAGACACAATGGATATTGTAAAAATCATCAATAAACTAAGGCCATCAAGAACAACCTTAATATTAAGGTTTGTGCTAAACCACTTAAGAATATGCATATATTGACCTGATCCTGGCCAGGAACAGGAAATCATAATACTTGCGCATAAAAGCAAGAAAAAACAGAGATTTGCCAGGAAATCAGGCAAAACATCCCTTGAAAACCGCTCGATAATTAACATAACTGATGCAACAATAAGCGGTATCGCAACAAAAATAAATAAAAACATTTATCCCCCTACAAAATAAACATAAATATCGCAATCACAAGCATCCCGATAAAAATCCATCCAACATATTCTGAAATAAATCCCCTGTGCAGGGACTTCAATGACTTTATCATCTTAATTCCTGATTCAACGACAAGTTTTTCATATAACCAGTCAGAACTTCTATCAAAACCGTAGTATAGTGCAAGTGCAAAAACCTTTACAAACTTTATTGCTTGCTCATAGATATCAAAAAATCTTCTCTCAGCAAGGTTATAAATTGTATGAATTACAGGTAGATTGTGAACAACCTCAGAAGCAAGATATGGCTTTCTATCGTTTTTCAACCATCCATACCTGTGAAGTAAGAATGCTGCAATCAGACACAAAATTGTTATGCCTGATACAGTATTAAACAGGTTAAGAGGATGTGAAGAAAGATGAAGCATATGCCCCTGAGGAACAAATTTTGATATCACGACCAGAGGAATACTACTAAAAAGCCCGAATATTATACATAACAATGCAAGTATAATCATTGGCAACAGCATAGGCAAACCTACTTCCTTAACCCTGGGGGTAGACACATTTCTTTCTCCGAGGAAGATTGAATGCATTGCCTTCAAAAATGAGGCAAATGTAAAAATTGCGCCTAACCATGCAGAAATTGCGAATATTTTATATCCTGTTTCAAGACATCCATCTATAATCATTTCTTTTGATATATATCCATTAAGAGGCCAGATTCCAGAAATAGCGCAGGAACAAATGATAAAACACAAGCCAGTGATGGGCATCTCCTTATAAAGTCCACCAAGGGATTTAAGATCAGTTGTTCCAGTTCTTTGCTCTACAGAACCAGCGCCAAGAAACAGGGCTGACTTATATATTGCATGGTTAAGCATATGAAATATCCCGCCAACAATACCAGCAGGTACACCAGTGCCAATACCAAGAATCATATACCCTACCTGACTTATCGCATGGTAAGAAAGAAGCCGCTTTATATCCTTTTGAATAAGAGCCATACACACTGCAATAACAATTGTAAAAGCACCGAGTATCATCAACCCCATAGAAGCACCACTTCCAGGTACAAGAGAAAACAAATTAAAACAAATTTTAACAAGCAAATAAATGCCAATGAGTTTTTCAAATGCACCTGGTAGAAAAGCCATAAATCCAACAGGAGCATCAATTGCAGCATCTGGAATCCAGGTATGAAATGGAAGAGCACCTGCCTTGCCAGTTGCGCCGAGTACCATCAGTGAAAAACTTAATATTCCAACACCTTTTAATGCAACAGGTGAATCAGGAAAATCAAAGGAACCAGTAATCCTCCAGTAAAGAATCACTCCAAGTATAAAACAAAAATCACAAAATCCAACAAGAATAAAACCCTTGAGAGCAGTCCTATGAGAACTCTTCTTACCTCCCAAGCAGATAAAAAGATATAGAGTAATAAGAAGGCCTTCCCAGAAAAACAACAACACCAACAATGAATTCGCAAGCACAGCACCGCACGCAAAACCACAGGTAATCAAAAGATATGTAATAAACTCACGGGATCTTTCATTGGCCATCCTTGCTGAAACATAAAGCGTAATGAGAAAACTGAATACTGAAAGCCACAAAAGAATAAACCTGCTGAAGGAATCTTCCTTTAAGGAAAAAACTATTGTAGAAAAAAACCAGTTCGAGACATATATTAAATTCCCTGATTTATAAAAATTTGCCACGATTAAAAACAATGCAAACCCGCTGATAAGTGCAATAACATTCCTAAATTTTCTCAATCCATCCGGAATACAATAGCAGATAATTCCTGCTATAACCGGAAGTAAAATAGGTATCAAAAGTATAGAACCATTACTCATTTTAATCCCTCTAAAAGATGGGCAGCAGCACCCTCAACAAAATTCCCTGAAAAAGATATAAAAATCCCTGCCAGTAAAGAAAGAATAGCAAGAGTAAAAACCACTCCAACCATCAATGATGTTCCCTCAGAACCTTCTGTTCTTTTATCTCCAAGAAAAACAGCATGAAAAAGACGAAAAAGATACATTGCTGTCATCACGGCGATTAATAATCCCATAAATGCAATTCCTGGCCTGCCCGCTTCAACAGTTCCCGCAAGCACCATAAACTTTGAGAAAAAACCTCCAAATGGAGGAATACCAATAACCGAAAGAATGCATGCAAAAAAACTTATCGTGGTAAAAGGCATACCCTTAAACAGCCCACCGAGTTGTCTTATATCTCTTTTCCCTGTGCCGTGTTCAATAATTCCAGCGCACAAAAAGAGCCCTGCTTTTGCAAGACCGTGCATCAATATAAAAAGAACCCCACCTGCAACACCTATGATTGTTCTTGTCCAGAAGCCCAGAAAAATATAACCAATCTGGCTAACTGTTGATAAAGCAAGTATTCTCTTAATATCATTTTCAACAAGCGCGGCGCCTGCAGCAACAAGGGATGAAAACATTACAAGAACAGGAATAATTAAATTCCATTCTAGAGGTACATTAAAGGTATAACAAAATAACCGTGCATAAGCGTAAACACCTATTTTAACAAGAACTGCAGCATGAAGAAGAGAGGTAACTGTCGATGGGGCAATACCAGCATCTGGAAGCCATGTATGAAGTGGAAATGTTGCAGATTTTGAAAACATTCCGATAAGAATAAAAAAAACAGCAAGAGAAGATATAGGGACAGATCTCATTGCTGTCAAATCAAACGTATTGGTTGTTCCATAAACCTGAATAAATCCAAAAAGCATAACCACAGCACCAAAAAATGTAATGAGAAATGCCTTATCTGCCTTGACGACATGCGAGGGTAAACGATAAAAACCAATAAGGCGCCAGGAACATATTGCAGCAATTTCCCAGAATAAATACATAAAAATAAGATTCCCGGAATACACAAGCCCCATCATTGATCCAATGAAGAATATAACCATCGTGTAATACTCTGTCTGAAATTCTTCATGGGCGATATAATCAAAAGAATATAAAACTATTAATGCACCAATAAATGAAGAAACAAGAGAAACAAATATTGAAAGAGCATCTATCAGAAGAATAAAATCAAAACTTCCAATAAGGTGATATCTAAGAATAATCTGACCATCAGGACTTCCAAAAACAGCAGGTATCAAAAAAAGTGGAAGGACAAAGGTAATTGTAGCGAGCAAAAGTGCCCAAGCATTCCTGAGCCTATTGGATACAAGAGAAACAATTGGTATAGTAATAGAGCCCAAAACCGGTACAAAAATTGTCCAGAGAGCAAAAAAAGGGGTATCCATACGGCTATGTAGTTTAATTCAAGTGTAGAAAATTGTCAAAATTC
>MWDQ01000136.1 GCA_002070645.1 candidate division TA06 bacterium ADurb.Bin131 | reverse complement strand
GCAAGAGTAGTTGCTGAATACCTGAAATTCGAAATGCTTCCAGTCGAGTTTAAACCAGACAGCCCTTATCTTCCTCATATCATAGTTTACCCATAAGTTTTTGCAAGGCGTATGTGATATAATTATTAATAACCAGCGGGTTATATTTTATGTACAAATGCAATCATGAACGAGAAAAATAATAGATACCTTTTAGTTTTCCCTTTTTCATTTGATAATCGCACAGGATATATTGTTGAAAAGTTTTTCAAGGATAAGATTGATTTTTCCAATGTTATCCACCTTACGTCGCGGCAGGCAAGAATTGCGGATTTCAGAACACGACTTGCTCTTTCAATAAAAAAACCAATAATCCCTCCAGCCAGTTTTCCAATCAAGGCGTTTGCAGCCAAAGTCGTCAACGAAAAAACAAAATATAGATTGATTTCGCCTATTGAACAAATATTGATTCTGTTTAATCTAAGTAGAACGATATCCGGGAATATGAATGTAAATCCTGTGACATTTTCAATCTTACTTCGGCTTTTTATTAAGGATTTCAAGGTTTCTCATGAGAAATTTGACTTTGATTTATGGATTGATGAGGTTGATAAATATCCCTGGAAGTATGAAGACAACAAATCTATTGTAAAAGAAGCACTCAAGATAATGGAGAAATATCAGGAAATTCTCGAAAAAGATAATCTTATTGACGAGGATGACCTTTACAGGATATCTGAAGAGCACCTTGGTGATCTTCATTTTGATACAGTACTGCTTGATGGAATTCTCGAGTTTATTCCATCCCAGCGATCGTTTATTAAGAAAATTTGTAAGAGATCGAAACAATTTATCTCAACATATCAGTTTGATGACAATGTGTATTATGATGCAAGAACCCTTATACTTGAAGAAAATCTTAATTTTCTTAAATCACTTTCCCAGAACATAGAATATGCAAAATCCTCACAATATGAGTGTAAAGAATCCCTCTATAGTTTTCCATCTCCTGATGAAGAGGTTAAGTCAATAGGCAATATGATAATAAATGCAATTTCGCAGAATAATATATTAAACTGGGAAGATTTTCTTGTTGTGTTTCCTGATATGCTTTATTACAGGCCTCTTGTTCAAAGAATATTTAATCGCCTCGAGATTCCGTTTTGTATGACTCCTGGCTACGTTTTAAGCCAGGATCCATCAATAATCTCTATTGTTTCCTTTATGGAATGGGTTAATTATCCTTCATGGGAAAAATTGATGTCTCTTTTCACAAGTCCCTTTTTTTCATTTGATAAAAAAGAAGCAGAGAAGTTTTCGCTTGCAAGCAGAAAAACTTTTGGTGGAATTGGATTTTTCCCTTCCAATGGATGGCTTAATGACTGGGAAAACTGGAGAAAAATTGAAAAAGCAAAAAACCTTATGACCGGAAATATTAAATCTATAACACAATGGTGCAATTGTTTAAAAGAATCAATGAAGGAACTTGGCTGGAAAATGTTTGATTATGAAGGAAACATCGCACTTATGGAGATTTTTGATGAATTAAAAGATGATACATCTCTTGATTTAACAATGTTCAGAAATATATTCAATGCAACACTGGATATTACTGAGGTTGAAAAAAGCAGGGGAAAGGGTGTAAGAGTAATGGGAGTTCTTGATTCTATGGGTGTTGAATCTTCTGCGGTTTTTTTTGGTGGTGTAACTGATGACAATCTTCCAATGTCTGCAAAAAAAGATGAGTTTTTTCTTCCAGATCCATTAAAAAAAGATTTACAGTTAACAACCTATGAACTTAAAATTGCAAGAGAACGACTTGATCTTTACAGATTGAAAAAATCAGGGAAGAAAATTATTTTTACATACCCTGCCAGGGTCGGCGGAAGACAGAAAAATAAGTCCATTATGCTGCATAATCTTTTAGAAGAATCCATCCCTGTAGAAAATTTTGTTTATAACGGAAAAAATATCTTTTCAGCATCGCCTGATTATGAAAAGTTTTTAAGTAAATTCTTCAAGGATGATATATTTAATTTTACAGTAAGCCAGATTGATGATCTTTCGAGATGTCCGTATATGTTTTACCTCAAATATGTAGAGGAAATTGAGCCATATAAAGAACCAATTATTGAAGAGATTCCAGAACTTTGGGGAAGAATTTTACATACAGCGGCTGAAAAGGCAGCACAAGATTTTGTCGGGAGAATACAAGATACCTTAGTCATAGAAGCACAATATGAAAAATTCTGCTCGCTTGTAAATAAATTTCTCGAAAATCCAGGAATTATTTTATCCCACTATGATTATAAACTACCTGCAGTAATCAGAACCTTTCTCGAAAAAAGAAAACAGCATATATTCAATGCTTTTCTAAATATTATGAAAAAACACCAAGGACATAAAATTCTTGAGATTGAAAAAAAACAGACAGTCACAATTGGAAATGTCAATATCATTGGAAAGATTGATCGTATTGAAAAAAGAGAAAACGATATCTTTGAAATAATTGACTATAAAAGTGGACAGTCCCCATCTCTTGCAAAAAAATACCCGCAAACGCGTAATTGTCTTGATCTAAAAAATCTCGAACTTCCACTTTACGCCCTGATGGAGTATAAACTTAATGGGATAATACCTGATGTCTTTGTCTGGGTTTTTAGTTTCGAGGAGACACAGGATGAGAAGAAGTATGAACAGATAAATAATGATTTTCTCGAGATGCTCGAGGTAGACCTTAATGAACTTGCAAATAATTTGAAGAATCAGAAGTTTCAGTTTAAGCCGAGAAACAATTCAAACTGTTATGGATGTTATTTTAGTAATTTTTGCATTATGAAAAAGGGGTTATCTGATGAACAGGAATGAATCAACACCTTTTTCTGTAAGAATAATTCGTGCATCAGCAGGTACAGGAAAAACCCATCGATTAACACAAGAGTTTATAAAAACTTTAACACCTGAAGAATTTATCAACAGGGTAAAAAGAATAGTAGCAATAACCTTTACAGAAAAAGCCGCCTGTGAAATGAAAGAAAGAATCGTTTATAACATATTTAATGGAATCTTGAAAGATGTTAAGGATGAAAAAACCTATATAGAATATGAAAACCAATTGTTTCTCCTGAGAATATCAACAATACACTCTTTTTGTAAAAGTTTGCTTAAAAGATTTTCCTTTCTTTTTAATATAGACCCGAATTTTTCAGTTTGCGAACCAGAAGAAGGTTTTCTTTATTTTAATCAGGCACTTACAAAATTCCTCCAGGATACAAGTTTTGACGATGAAAAAATAAAACCATTACAAGCAATGAAATTAAGGGTATTTCTGGATAATATAAGAGAACTTGAGAAAACCCATCCTCAGGTATTCCTTGGAAAACCGGCGGAAGCAGAAATTACAAAGCCAATCTACGAATGTTTTCTTGAGGTAAAGAAAAATTTTCAAGAGATAAAAGAGCAGAATTCTGTTCTGGACTTCAATGATCTTGAGATTTTTACATATAACCTGTTAAAAAATAGCCCACAATCTCTAAACATATTGTATGACTTTGATGAAGCCGTTGATTTTATTTTTGTTGATGAATTTCAGGATACAAGTTTACTTCAGTGGAATATCTTGAAAGAATTTTCCGAGGAGTGGCGTTCTGGATTTGGCGCAAAAGCAGAAGTATCAACATCATATGGGTTATTTCTTGTTGGAGATAAAAAACAATCAATCTACCTTTTTCGTGGAGCAGAACCAACAGTTTTTAATGATGCTGGAGAATTCTACGGCGACATCGTTAAGAATGAGTTTTTGACCAACAGCCATAGAAGTTTTAAGAAGATTATTTCCTTTGTTAATTCTGTTTTTGAAGGGAATCCAGATTTCCCTGAGAAAGAAAAACTTGTTGTTTCAGAGGAACTTTCAAGTTTTGATGATACCTTTGTAGAAATAAAAACATTTGGAAATGAAAATGGAAAAAAACTAAAAATTTCTGAGGAAAAACAGATTGAATATGACTGGGTTGCAGATAAAATTATTTCACTGATAAATGAAAAGTTTCCTGTTTATGATAGGAATAAGAAGGACTTTTCCAAGATCAGATTCAGAGATATTGCCATTATTATGCGTAAAAGAACACATCTGGGTATTCTTGAGGAACAATTAAGAAGCCATTCCATACCATTTGTTAATGTTGGTGGAATAGGTTTTTATCAGGAGCCGGAAATCGTTTTTCTTGTTTCATTGATATGTGTTCTTGCCGACCCATCAGACACATTTTTACTACATAATCTTAATAATTCCATTTTTCATATTGACAGGGAAAAAATTGATAAATGGAGAGAACTCTTCCGTTGTGAATTCCCATCCTCAGCAATTGATAGAATTTTATGTGACCTTGATATACACTCGTACCTTGGCCAGCAGGGTTATGCAAATATTGAGAAATTTTTGATGCTTATCCATGAAATGGAGCACCTTCCATTCTTCGAAGTTGCCAGGAATATCAGAATGATAGCATCAAGAAATGAGAAAGAACCAAAGGCAGATATTTTTTCTGAAAGACAGGATGCAGTAAGAGTCCTTACTGTTCATGGTTCAAAGGGTCTTGAGTTTCCTGTTGTATTTTTGACAGGCATTGAGCAGGGTTATCCTAACAGACAGGAAATCAACATTATGCACGATAGAAAAACAACGAATGATGCAGAATATATTTTTGCTTTCAGGAAAAAAAATGAGGATTCAGAATTTTTTGATAGATATATTAAAAAAATGGAAAAAGAAGAAGAAAGGACTCTTTATGTCGCACTGACAAGAGCAAAACAGGGTATTGTTATAACAGGGGCAAGAGATGCAAGAAAAACAGGCGTATGGACTGGTATGCTTAAAAAATTTGAGGATCAATATCCTCCAAAAGAATTTACTACAACTACTTCTGATATACCGGTTATTTCATCAGAATTAAAAAATGAAAATATCAGTATTAAGGTTAATAAAAAACCAATTTCACCAATTTCATTCAGTTCTCAAACTGAACTTTTTGATCCAGTAAATGAAAAAATTGGAACAATAGTCCATACAATTGCTTTTGAAATTTCACAGGGAATTCTTAAACCAGAACGTGAAAATGCCATATCAAGAGCAAAATTTCTTGCCAGTAAGTTGAGGGTAATCCCTGATACATCTAAATTTGAAAATCATATTGATGGCCTACTTTCAGAAGAAATCCTTAAGGTTATTAGACCACAGGACAATGCTTATAGCGAAATACAGTTTCTGATTGAAGACAACGGTCAAATTATTGAGGGAACAATAGACAGGGTTATTATTGATGGGCAAACAGGCAGAATATATGATATAAAAACAAGAAAGACCTCTGAAATAAAAAAGGAAGATATACATCAACTCAAAATATACAGCAAGGGGATAAAAGGAATTTTTGGTTGTATAAAAATAGAAACATTTATTATTTTTACCTTTGAGGGTATAATAAAAACAGTAGAATTGTAAGAAAAGAGTAAATGGCCAGTTAACGTAGTTAACCGGATAGTAGAAATAGGCAAGGAAGAAAAAAAATAAGATAAAAAGGGTTCTTCTTATTTATGGATTCTTTCGAATCTGGCTGTTTCCTTTCCTCGTTGAGGAGGAGAAAAAATGAGGAACAACCGGAAAGAAACCAGGAAATTGTAAAATAAAAAGAAAAAAATGAATTACCTTACAATAGGTATATGCCATAATGTTTGTTTTGATACCAGGAGGTTAGAATGAAACATACCCCTATCGGCATTGTAATGATGAATGATGAAAGAGAACATGTATGGAGAGTGAATGAAAAAGAAAATATGACTGTTCTCAGCCAGTGGGCAAATTTTTTACAGAATAATTTGAATGATAAAACAGGTGGTTCGCCCGAAATAGTTATTGGTTCTGAGACAATAAAAAGTATAAGCGTTGCAAGAAAAATCGGTGAGCAACTTGTTCGTGCAAATTGTAAACAGGTAATTATGTGCTATAATGTATGGAACTTTCCCTACCTTGTATGGCCATTTATTCAAACATTTGGAATTGACAAACCGATTCTATCACTTTCAAACAATAATGGTGCATATCCAGGAAATGTTGGACTTCTTGCAACAGATGGGGCATTAAGACAGGTAGGTATTAGAACACATAGAATAGTTGGAGATGTGAATAATCCAGAAGTTCAGAAAAATGTTATAAACTGGGTTATTGCATCACAGGCGTTAACTTCAATAAAAAATGATGTTTATGGGTGTTATGGCGGGCATTCAATGGGAATGGAAACAGGGTATTTTCATCTTGTTCCAACAATAAAACATTTTGGGACAACTGTCTGCCAGATTGATCAGTTACTTCTTGTAAAAACAATGGAGAAGATACCATCAGAAGAGGTCGAAAAAGGGTTTCAGTGGTTTACAAAAATGCTCGGAAACAGGATTTTATACGACGGAAAGATGTTGACCCCTGAAACATTAAAACGGCAGATTACCCTTTACCTCGCAATGAAAAAAATCAATCAGGAATATGGCTTTGATTTTTGTGGATTAAAGGGACAAAGAGAACTAACAGAGCATATTTGTCTTGGAGATATCCCTGAAATGCTGATGAACGATCCTTATGACTGGAATGGTAATAAGGAACCATTTGTTTGCGCAACAGAAGCCGACTCTTACGCTGCTTTGACAATGCAAATCTTAAAATATATCAGTGGTGGGCTGCCAGTGCTTTTTATGGATGTCAGGTTGTATCATCCAGATCTTGATGTATGGGATTTTTGTAATTCAGGTAATCATTCGAGTTTTTATGCTTCATTGAGTAATAATCCTGCTGATAATTTTGCAAAAATAACCCTTCATCCTGCACTTGAATTCTATTTTAAGGCAGGAGGGGCTTCTGTTGAATTCAACGCAGCACCGTGTCCACTGACATTTGCCCGGCTCGGGTTATGGGATGATAAACCATACATGGTAATTATTAAAGGTGAAAGTTTGTCCCTGCCAGAAGATGTGAGAAAAAAGATTAACTCTGAAACAGACCCAACCTGGCCACATGTGCATGCAAGATTAAACTGTAATTTTAGTGATTTTTTAAAGATCTTTCCAAGTAATCACATTATTGCAGTTTCAGGAGATTATGTAAATACTCTTAGGTATTTTTGTGATATCTGCGGAATACATGCAATTGTTCTCGATAAAAACACGCAGGTGGCTAATATATGGGAAGTAATAAAATGAGCACACAAAAAAAGATTGTTTTAGGGTTATTGATACTATGGGTGGTCCTTCTTATTGTATTTGGATTGGTGCGCTCTGGGTTTCTTATCCAAGGAAAGGTCGGAGTATACTTTTTTCAGAAGCAATCTGGAGATTTCCTGACTCTTGTTCCTGTGGAAAGAAAGACAAAAGGAATAATAACCGATATATCAAGTAAGATCCGCTATGCTCTCGAGCAACTTATTTCCGGGCCAAACTCAGAAGAAGCAGAAGAATTTATTTCTTGTGTGCCCGCTGAAACAAAACTTTTAGATGTAAGGATTGATGGTAATCTCATCTATGTTGATTTTGATGAAACAATTGAAACAGGTGGAGGTATTAAAGAAATCAGAGGACGACTTGCCCAGATAGTATTTACTGCAACGCAATTTAACCCTGACGCAGGAGTAATACTTTTAATCAATGGGAAAGAAATAAAAAGTTTTAGTGGCGAAGGTATTACAGATGTTGAAAAACCAATGCATAGAGATGAATTTTTAGATTTCCTAAAGGAGGAGAGAGAATGAAGAAAAAAATACATCCTGAGTATCATGAGGCAAAAATTGTCTGTGCTTGTGGAAATACAGTAGTCACCCGTTCCACAAAAAAAGAAATACGGCTTGAAATTTGTTCAAACTGCCATCCATATTATACCGGCAAACAAAAATTAATAGACACAGCGGGTATGGTGGAAAAATTCAGAAAAAGATATGGCAATAAAAAATCGAGCGAGTAATAAACTGGTCGAAAAGATAGAATTCTTGAATAAGGAATTTGAGGATCTTGTCAAATTCACTTCACAACCCGATAATTTTTCATCTTCTGATTACAAGAGTAATCTTAAAAGAATCGGGGAAATTAATCCTGTAGTTGAGAAAGGTAGACATTACCTTTCTCTTTCTAGAAAGATTGATGACCTTCAGGACCTTCTTGAAGATGATTCTTTAAGAGAGATAGCCGAAGAGGAACTGGCTCGTTTTAATAATGAGATATCCATCTTAGAAAAAGAACTCGAGGAATTCTTTTTTGCCTCGCCTGACGACAGGAAAGATTGTATTGTTGAAATACGGGCAGGCACTGGAGGCCAGGAAGCAGCACTTTTTGCCCGGGACTTGTTTAGAATGTACAGTAGATTCAGCGAAAAAAACGGCTGGAGTGTTGAGGTTCTTGATTTTCATGCTTCAAACCTTTCTGGTTTTAAGGAAATAACATTCCTTGTTCATGGTGCAAACGCCTATGGGAATTTTAAGTATGAAAGCGGTGTCCATCGGGTTCAGAGAATTCCTGATACAGAGGCATCAGGAAGAATTCATACATCAGCAGCAACTGTTGCTGTTTTTCCATACGTAGAGGAAGAAGAACTTACAATAAATCCTGAGGATTTAAAGGTTGAAACCTTCTGTTCCTCAGGTCATGGGGGTCAAAGTGTTAATACAACATATTCTGGAGTTAGAATAACCCATATCCCTACAGGAATCAGCGTTAGATGTCAGGATGAAAGAAGTCAGATACAGAATAGAGATCGTGCAATGAAAATTTTAAGGGCACGACTTCAGGATTTATATAAAAAACAAAAACAGGATGATATGTCCAGCCAGAGGCGTACCCAGATAAAAACAGGCGATAGAAGTGAAAAAATCAGAACGTACAATTTTCCTCAGAATAGAATAACTGACCACAGAATAGGTCTTAATCTTTATAATCTACAACAGATTCTTGATGGGGATATTGGCGTATTGATAGAGAAATTAAAAGAAAAAGGAGGTACAGTATGAAAACAAGAAAAATTATTTCTCCTGTGATTATTTTCTTTTGTTTTTTCTTTGTTTCTGTACACTGTGTAAACAGTGCAGAGATGTCTGAGAATATAAAAAAGGGTCTGATGAAAATGTCAATGGATCGTCTCGATGAAGCGCAGAGTTATTTTGAAAGGGAACAACAATCAAACCCAAAAAATGGTCTCGCATACTATTACACAGGGGAAATTTATTATAGAAAGGCCGATTTTTCAAAGGCACTCGAGTATTACCAGAAAGCAATTGAGATTGAACCTGCAAATTCAGCGTATCATCTCGGTGCGGGTATGGCGTATCTTTCTCTGGGCCAGAAGGATAAGGCAATTGAAGAATTCCAAATAGTTATAAGCAATGATCCTGGAACATATCAGGCAAAACAGGCAGAACTGCAATTGAATATGCTTAAAAATACAGGCAAAAATACAGATGTGATAAAAAAATGGCAGACAGCGGAAAAAACCGCACAGACAGGAACTATTGTAAAAAAGGAAGAAACTATCCAAACACCAACTACAGTACAGCAGGCAATCCCGATTGAAACAGTTGTAAAGGACTTGAGATTCGGAACACTTACAAAAAGAAAGGAAGCAAGTAGACTTCTTTATTCATTTTCTTCAACCCAACTTGAATCATTTCTCCAGCAGTTTATATCCTGTATGAATAAAGAAAAGGACGATGAAATTAAAAAGAATGTTTTACTGGTAATAGGCAAAGTACAAACAAAAGAAGCGTCTGAATATCTTTTTGGTGTGCTTGACAGTCCTGATTATCTTTTCGACACAAAAATGGTAGCACTCCAAGCGCTTTCTGAATCCATTAATCCTGATGTTGCCGAGAAACTAAAAGATATTCTGGATAATATGGTTACGAGAAAACTCAAAATGAGGGAAATAGCAAAAGCAAAGATTGAATCAATAGAAAAAACAATTGACGACCTTGATGTTCAAAGAATAACACTCGAATCAGATAGAGCAAAAATTCAGGCAAGACTTCAGGAAATCAATGGGAAACTTATGATGTCGTTTGAAACACCTGGATTTGGCCCAGAATCAATGCCGCCAGGAGCAACTGGACTTCCTGGTGTACCACCTGCGCCAGAAACACCAGCTGAAGCATTAAGTCCAGAGCAGATTAAACAATTAAAAGCAGAGGCAAAAAAGATTGAAGCAGACATCAAGGCAAAAGAAAGGCAGTTAAATAGAATAAAAAATCAGATTGCAAAACTTCAGGAAGAAAAGGCAAAAAACGAAGCAATTCTTGTAAAAAAATATAGTACCGGCGCAGTTAAAGTAATTGGTGCTGTGGGTACTAAACCATCCCAACAACCTGTTCCTACTCCAGGAATGCCTGGTATGCCTGGAGTACCTGGTATGCCAGAAGCATTTCCAGATATGCCCGGAGTGCCTTCTCAACCAACTTTTACTGCTGGACCTGAAGAAGAACAGGAACAAGCATTTGCGCTTTCCATAGTCAAAATTCTTGGTAAACTTGGCAAACCTGATTATATGTCTATTATTGAAAAAGCATGGGAAGAATACAAGGCGGATTCATTTGAACTTGAATATGGCCTTGTTCGTGCGCAACTCGGCTTTTATGAATATATAGACAGTCTTGTCAAGAGATTGCAAGAAGATTACCCTTCTTCCGCTGATCCAGATGAGATTGCATTCAGGGCAGACATTGTAAAGGTTCTTGGTAATTATCTTTATCAGCACGAAAACCAGGACTATGTAGAATTGCTCGGATATCTTGCTGAATCAGATCCAAATGAAGCGATTAAAACTGCAGCATATCAAGCATTGTCAAAGGTCAAAACCCAGCAGGGAAAGCCCTAAGAAAAAACATAGTTGCCCAGTTGCCCTGATACACAGGGCTGCTGAGCTACTTTCGAATGCAGGCATCTCCAACCCTGTATTTGAGGCAGAACTATTTCTTGCCAATTTGCTTGATGTACAACGACATGATCTTTACCTAAATCCTCATTTTGTATCAAAAAAAATAGAAAGAAAATTTTTCAATATTGTCTTAAAGAGGTGTAATCACTTTCCCGTGGCATATCTCCTGGGAAATGCTTATTTTTATGAGTATAGTTTCAAGATTAAACCAGGTGTTTTCATACCAAGGCCTGAAACAGAAACAATTATTGATGTTGCCTGTGATCTTTTCAAGGATAAAACAAAACCATTAAAGATTCTTGATATCTGTACTGGTTCAGGTATTCTTGCAATAGTACTTGCAAAAATATTTACAAATTCAAAGATTATAGCCGTGGATATATCAGAGAAAGCGGTTAATATTGCAAGAGAAAATATATCTCTGCATAAACTCGAAAACCGTGTTAATGTTTTGAGGACAGATATCTTTCCTGATAAAAATGAGAATTTTGATTTTATTGTCAGCAATCCACCATATCTGACTGATGTTGAAATGAAAAATATCCCTGATGAGGTTAAAAGAGAACCATTTCAAGCCCTTTACGGTGGGATTAGTGGAATGGATATAATTAAAAGAATAATTGATATTACCCCTCGTATTCTGAAAAAAGACGGTTTTATTATTATGGAGATATCTCCACATCAGGTCAGTTATTTCAGGAATACAGACATTTATGGACTTGAATTTTTTGGAATATTTAAGGATTTATATGGATTCCAACGGGTTGTGGTCTTAAAAAGCGGGGCCAATAATTGACCCCGCTCGACCCTGTTTTCCAATCCAATTCTATTGTGCGTAAAACATTACAGGCGCAGTAATACCACCTGTTCCAAGTTCATTAACTCTTTTATTTGTTATCTTTACTGCTATGAAATTTTCCTTTCCAGGTATGATAAAGTTTGTGGATTCAAACTCAAAAGGTATAAACGCTTTACCATCGCTTGTTCCAACAAGATTCCCATTAATCCAAACACTTGCAATTTCATCCACACCGCCAAACCATATAAAAATTTTTCTTCCTTTGAATTGTTCAGGAATTACAACAGATGTTCTGTACCAGGCATCGCCCTTGTAATATCTTAAACCCTGATCACTCCAGGAAAGTGTTTTTGTCTTTATTTTTATCCAGTTACCTCCGATCTTCCCTGATTTATAATAACCAATCTTTTCTCCAAGAGAAGTCGGATCAATAAGAAAATCCCATTCGTCGGGAAGCCCTGCAACAAGTGTATTTTTTCCTGTAGTTTTCTCGTATCCCTGCTCAATGCACTGAGACCAGAAGCGCTTTGTATAATCAACAACAGCTCTTTTATATAGCATCGACGGTTCATACTTAAAGGCAGTATCCTGTATACTCAAAAGATTCTCGAGTTCCTTTTTTGCAGAAACAAAATCAAACATATTTCTGTGTTCGAGCATAGAGAGAAATGTTGCAAGGTAATCATAACTCAATCTGAAAATAGCAACCTTTTCAGAATATTTTGTATTTTTTACAAGATCTTCTGCTTTCTTAAGATATTCACCAGCGGTTTTCATTATATCAGGGTTGTAAATAAATGGAAGGTCATAAGAACATCCTGTATGATAGTCAGCATTTTTCATTGCAGAATCCATCAATATAATATATTTTTCCATTTCTTCAGATGCTGGACCAAAAAAATTCAATGCAAAATCATGTATCAATGCATCAACATCTGCTTTATGATTCCAGAATAGTTTTGTTGCAATATAGATTGTTGGAGTCATACTTGCCCAGTGGGGCATTGTTTCAACCCTCCATCCCCTGATACCAAGTTCTCTGGCAAGAGGAATTTCATCCCTTATGGCATGAACCTTACTGAATGGAAATCCAGGATCAGCAAGATTAAAAAAGTATCCTCTTTCATATGTCTCTGGTAATATCTTTCCCCATGATTCCATAATTGTTTTATAATAACTCCTTTCAGGACATATCGGGTTTGACATTCCATGTATTCTACATAAACTTATTGGAGCAAAAGCAGGAACAATTCTTTGATTCGGTTTTACCTTCACAGGTGGTTTCATATAACTTGAATAACAATAAAACCCAATTTTTTTGTCAGGAAATTCATCAGAAATCCCTTCAAGAACTTTGTTAAAAAACCATATATATCTATCTGTTACTGATATTCTGTTTTCAAAGTCATCAAAATCACCTGCATCAAGGGCACAACAGTTTGCACATTGACAGAATCCTGCTCCATCATTTGGTCCGATTCCAACCCACGGTGCAGAAGGATTTTTTCTGAAGTAATTCTTAACCTCGTTTATCGCCCTTTTAAGAACCTCTGGATTTGAAATACATAACTGGCTTGATTGTCTCTTTCCATTAACAAGAGCAAAAAGTTCTGGTTCTTTGTTTATATCTGCCTTCCCAATAGGTATTCCGTGTGCTGAAGGAAAATATGGTCCCCCAAGTCGAACTCTTCTATACCAGGGGTCTTTGTTGGGAACTGTCTGAAGATGTCTTGAAGAAAAAGAAGGAACCTGAACATTATTTTGCTCCTCTACAGTAATGGTTTTCTTTTCTGGAATTATTGTTCCAATATCTCCTGGCATATACCATCTAACTCCAATCTGCTCAAGAAGTTCATATACACCAAAAAGTGTTCCCTCTGGAGAAAGTCCTGATATCCTGATGTAATCACCAGAAGAAGATGTCTGTGCTTTTATCATAAATGAGGCAGGATCATCGCCAACTGCCCTGATTGCTTTTCCGATTTCTTCTGTCATCCCAGAACTTCCAATATAAATCCTACATGCTTTTTTTCTTTCAAGGTCAGGACTAATTTCCCAACCCTTGCCCGAAACCTCGCGTATTATTTCAACCTTGCATCCACTTATTTTTTCGATATAATCAGAAAACTCTTTTGCAGCAAGTAGTTCATCAGGCTGCGGCTGTGAAGAAACACAAATTACTGATTTTGCTGTACCCTGTTCCACAATTGTAATCTGCTTTGCTTCAGAAATAAAAGCACACAACAAAATCAGTCCGAACACAACAGGAATTGTTTTCTTCATTTTTTATCCTCCTTTTCAAGGGATCCTTTAATTTCTGAGACAAGTTTTTCTATCCGTTTTCCATACTCAATATAATTCTTATACCTTGCTTCTGCCTCTGATTTTACACTTGGATCATGATAAACCACAGCCATATGAGGTTCTATTGATATTCCCCCATCATAACCACTTGCAAAAAGATCAGTGAGAATCTCCCTTACTTTTCCATTACCTTCTCCTGGAAAAGTACAAACATGTTTCCCGTCTTCTCTCACATATCCATCCTTGATATGAATATACACAACATATTCTTTTACGTGTATATAAAATTCCCATGGATCCTGCATTTTATAGGGCTTCTCACCGCGGACATCAGGATGAAAAAGAGGATTTCCTGTGTCATATACAAGTTTAAGTGCAGGAGAATTTACTCCCTCGAGAAGCCGAAGTGTATGTTCCCAGGAAAGAGAACCCCAGCCAGAACAGTTTTCGTGCACGCATAAAACTCCAGCATCTTCAGCCATTTTTACTATTGTCTTTATCCTTTTTATTGTTTCTTTTGACCAATCAACATCAAGGACTTCGTCAGGTATAGCAAAACTCATAATCCTAATCATTTTTACATCTAATCTTTTCATACGTGGTATTGCCCTTTTCATTTCTTCATAACTGGGATCAGGGGGTTCTGTTATTTTCTGAGACCAGTTTGCTATACCGCTTCCAAAACAATTAATTTTAATGCCTGCCTCTTCTAATTTTGCAACAACCTCATCGAATTTTTTATCGTCAACCATTGTAAGATTGGTTCCATCTATACTTCTGGCTTCTATATACTTCCATCCAAGTTCCTTTGTTGCACGAATTTGTCCATCAATGTCAGGTGCTGCTTCATCCGCAAATCCAGTATAATACATAATATCCTCCTTTTTCTATTGTTTTATGTTTCGTTTTCTCCAGTATAAGGCAGACGAAGAGAAGTTTCAATAGGATTAACCGATTCAATATCTTTATCTGATACACCAGAATCTTTTAATCTCTTTACAGATGGTATAAGCCTGCTCTCAAAAGAAGATACCGCCGCATTATAATTTTTTACCGCTGAATCAAGTGATTTGCCTGTTTCCTTAAGATGTTCAGCAAATACCAGTATTCTATCATAAAGTTGTCTTCCTATTACAGCAATCTGTCGGGCATTTTCTGCAATTGAATATTGTTGCCAACCAAACGCCACAGCTTTAAGAAGCCCAAGTAAGGTTATAGGGGTTGCAATAAGTACATGATTTTCTGCTGCATATTCGAGAAGCCCAGGGTCAATTTCATATGCAGTGATTATTGATGCTTCATTCGGAACAAACATAATAACGGCTTCAGGCGCTGGATTATTCTTAAATTGGGACCAGTATTTTTTGCTCGAAAGAAGTTGTATAGTTTCTCTCATCTTCTTTGCGAACAACTGTAGTTTCTCCTGTCTCTGAGAAGGTTCAGCATTCACAGCATCAAGGTAGGCAAGCATTGGTGTTTTTGCATCAACAGGCAATACCCCATTATTAGGTAGATAAACAACCATATCGGGCCTACCTTCTTCTAAACCTACCTGCTCTTCATATGCCACATGTTTTGTCATACCCGCAAGTTCAACAACCCTTCTCAATTGAATCTGCCCCCATTGTCCCCGTATTTCTGTTGTTCTCAACGCCTGATTTAACTGTATAGTAAGAGTTCTCAGTTGATCCTGTGCCTTAAAAAGATGCTGAAGATGCATCTCCAAACCTTCATATGCTCCCTGTCTTTTTTGCTCAATAAGACGGACCTCAGTATCCATCTTCTTCAATGTTTCTGAAAGCGGCTCTACAATCTTTTGAATCTCAACCCTCTGGACTGACCAGTCCCCACGGACTTGGTGAAGAATCGCTTCGAGGGAATCTTTTGCTTTCTTTAGAAAATCTTCGGCATTTCCACGTAATGCCTCGGTTGCAAGTGAATTAAATGCATCTTTTAATTGTTGTTGTGCTTTTTCTGTCCAGGCTATCTTTTCAATAAAGGATTCTCTTTCTTTTCTCAATTCTGCTGCTTCTATTGAAAGTTTGGAATTTTCTTCTGATAATTTCTGAAGTAATACCTCGAGTTCTGATATTTTGCGGTCTTTTTCTCTTATTGTTTTCAAATCCTCCCTATGCAGAAAATAGAAAATAGCAAGCACTACCGCACCCACAAAGATTAGTATAATATTATCCATAAAAAACGCCTTTTTGTTTATTCACTTTACACCTCGCATTTTTTAATTAAAACCGCTTTTAAAACCCTATCTTCTAATTCTGCGTGCTTTTTCCTATATTTTAGACGACTAGCCAAAATATTTCAACTTTTTCACTAGTCTATCTCAATTGTATTAATTATTGGCAGTAATTTCCGATTACAGTATAATAAGATTGTATGAAGATAATTTTTCTTATCATTCTCGGGTATATTATTGGCAGTATCTCTTTTGCCTATCTTTTTACATATTTTCTCACTGGATTAGACATCAGAAATATCGGAACAAAAAATCCAGGCGCAGCAAATGTTGCAAGGCAGGTAGGTAAGAAATGGGGAATTATCGTGTGGATTGGTGATACACTTAAAGGCGCGGGAAGTATGGCTATTGCGGAATCAATCGGAATTACAAATGAAATTTTACTCACAATAATCGGAACTTTTGCAATTCTGGGCCACTGTTATCCTGTTTTTCTAAAATTCAAAGGGGGAAAAGGTATTTCTACAATGGGCGGGGTAATGTTCTATCTTGCTCCAGCAGTTTTTCCTTTTATCCTCGGTTTTTGGTTTATTGCCCAATTAATAAACCCTCGTTCGCCTGGGATTATTTTATCTGAAGTGGCTTTATTTTTCTTTATATTAAACCAGATATACCCAGATAGTTTTGTTAAACTTTCTGTTTCAACACTTCTTTTAATCCTGGTGAGCATCTTCATCAACAGGAAAGCAATAAAAGAAATGAGAGGTGCTCATTGATTCTGTGGAAAAGAAAACTCTATAGAATATTAATGGGCGGAATTGCGCCAGTTGTTTATCTACTTACATCAGATCCCTTGGCTCCTGCCTGTATATGTGCTTTTTTTCTCTTCTGGCTTCTTCTGATGGAGTTTGAAAGATACCTTCACCCTGGGTTCTGGGCATGGCTTTTGAAACATTCCCCAGGTATATTTAAGACAAGACCTGGGGTTCTTACCGGTGATACGAACTTTATGATCGCAAGTTTTCTTTCAATTCTTTATTTTCCGTATCCAGTGGCTGTTTCTAATCTGTTGTTTTTAACATTTGGAGATGCTGCAAGTGCAATGATTGGCTCAAAATATGGAAGATTTCATATTTTTCCTGGTAAAAGTGTTGAGGGGATGATGGGTGGAATTATCATAAACACAATGATTGCCTTAATTCTTGCATTCTATTTTTCGATTTCATTTGAAATTTTATTTATAGGGGTACTTGTTGGAAGTATCCTCGAGGTTTTGCCTCTTAAGGTTGATGATAACCTAACTGTTGGAATAATTCCTGGTATTCTTATGACAGTTTTTTATCTTTGATTTTTCTTCGAATGAAGAACTTCATAGAGTTCGTGTGAAAATTTTTGTTTCTGCCAGTTTTTAAGCAATTCAATGTTTTGAATATCCTGCAATGTTTTAATTTCCATACCAGCAAGGGATAATATCTGATGGTGAGAAAGCACAAGATGCTGGGCAATATTCAACTCTGTTGCTTTTGATGCTCTCCACATATGAAGATTCTCTGATTTTTGTGAAAAATCAGGATGATACCTTCTTTTTTTGGGGTCAGCATGAGGCTTATATCTGTGATGCTCTGCCTCTTTTATCTTTTCAAGCAAAAAAGGAAGATGTTTGTTTTGAATATATCTATGAGAATGAGTAATCTGTTTTAGTTTTTCAAGATTAATATGTCTTTCTGTAATAATCCTGTAGATTGCCTGTTTATCAATCACCTTGAATGGTGGAATATCTTTTTCTTTCGCTATTTCATCTCTTACCTTGAGTACTGCTTCCAGAACAGGATATTTTGTTTCAGGAATTTTTCCAAAACCTTTTATATGTGGTGTTTTTTCTTGCCGGGGCTTTCTGGCCGAGTTTGTAAGAACTCTGCATTCTTCTTCAACCCAGGAAAGACGGTTTTTCTCTAAAAGATCCTTCTTTAATATATCTGCAAGAGATAGAAGATACATTGTATCTGATACAGCATATTCGAGCATTTCTTCTGGAATAGGCCTTATTCCCCAGTTATTTTTCTGATACTTTTTTTGAAGATGAACATTAAAATTTTTCTCAACCAGAAAAGCA
This sequence comes from candidate division TA06 bacterium ADurb.Bin131, assembly GCA_002070645.1. Classification (GTDB taxonomy): domain Bacteria; phylum Ratteibacteria; class UBA8468; order B48-G9; family DTJG01; genus DTJG01. Next base: position 12,378 of record MWDQ01000136.1, on the reverse strand, counting down.
AGCCCTGTTTTTTGTTCGCCAAGAAAGCACGCTGCAATCTGGGTATCAAAAAGATTCCTTATTTCTATTCCTGAACAGGTATAAAGCATATGTATGTCATAGTGGGAACCATGAAGAACCTTTTGAATCTTTTCATCTGAAAATACAGAACAAAGTATTGATACATCCTTTATTGATAGAGGATCAACAATAAAGTTCTCATTTCTTGTTGAAATCTGTATGAGGCATATCTTTGAATAATAACTATACAAAGAATCCCCTTCGATATCAACAGATATTTCATTTTTTGACTTTAGTCTTTTTACGAGAGATTCAAGTTTATCCTTTGTGTCTATATAATTTTCTGGAGGAAGAAATTTCCGGCTTTTCTGCCTGGTATTGCATGTTTTTTTATCCTTCCCCGCCCCATTTTTTAACCAGATAGATATTTTTGAGGCATAGTGTTGCAGAATATCTTTTGTTTTCTGTATCATTCTTCTAAAGGATGGTTTTCAAGGTATATTGAATCGAGATAACTTTGAAGTATAATCTGCGCAGCAAATTTATCTTTGATTTTTTTTCTTTTTTTTCGACTGACATCAGCCATAATAAGAATATTCTCTGCTTCAATACTTGTCATTCTTTCATCCCATGGAATAAATTCCACTGGTATCAACTTTTTCATTTTTGTAATAATAGACAACATTTTTTCTGCCCTTGCGCTTATTGAGCCATCATTCCTGAGAGGCACTCCATAAACAATTTTTTCAATATCGTATTTTTTTACGATATCCCTGATTTTTTCGACCTCTTTTTTATTACACTCAATTGTTCCAAGTCCTCTTGCGACAGTGTGATGCTCATCACTTACAGCAACCCCTATTTTTTTTTCTCCAAGGTCAAGTCCGAGAATTCTCATATTTAGCAATTATATATTTCAGAAGTTAATTTTAGTGCCTGATACATTTGTTTTACATCGTGAACCCTGAATATCCTCGCTCCATTGATGTAGCCAGAAACACATGTAGCAATTGTTCCGGGCAAACGCTCTGTTTCTGATGGATTTCCTGCAATTTTTCCGATAAAGGATTTTCTTGAAGTCCCCAGACATAGAGGTAAATTAAAACAGGTAAATTCTCTGATTCTTTTAATTATTTCAAGGTTATCCTGAATACGTTTTCCAAAACCTATCCCAGGATCAAGAATAATCTGGTCCTTACTGATTTTATGATCCAGAGAAAACTGTATTCTTTCATCAAAAAAATCTGTTATTTCTTCGATTACATCATCATAAAAAGGTTTTTTTTGCATTGTCTCTGGTGTGCCCTTCATATGCATTAAAATAACAGCACAACCTGATTCTACAATGAGTTGTGCCATTTTTTCGTCACGTTTCAACGCATAGATATCATTGATAATATCTGCACCTTCTTCAATCGCCCGTATGGCAACATTACTTCTTGATGTATCACAGGATATCAAACAGGAAACTTTTCCGCGAAGACCTTTTATTACAGGTATCACCCTTCTTATTTCCTCCTCTTCGCTAATGGGAGAAGCCCCGGGTCTGCTGGATTCTCCGCCAATATCTATAATATCTGCACCCTGCTGTTGCATTTCAATTGCCCTCTGGATTGCTGCATCAACATTATCAAAGTATGTACCGCCATCAGAAAAAGAATCAGGGGTTATATTAAGGATACCCATTATCAGAAATTCTTTTTCAGGAATCTTTTTATTTTTGATGCCTGAAACAGGTCTATTATATCTTTCAATTGTTTTTAGCATTTCTTCTCCAAGATCTTTCAATCCAAAGACCTGTTGAGAAAATTTCAAGGCAAGTTTTCTGTACTGCTTTAAGGTAGCCATAACTATTACGTCAACATTCTTATTTTCAAGATTCAGCACTGAATACGGCACTGCAGCATCAGCACCAACTGAAAGGGCTTCTTGTTTTATAACATTCGCCTGTTTTACATTAACATCTGATATTTTTAGAGGATAAATGGATGTTTTCAATTCCATAAGATGGATACCCGCGGGATGGACAGAAATTCTTTCCATTTCGCCTTTAACGCAAGAAGGTGTAATTACACGAATTTTCATTTCATCTTTTTAAGAAGCATCTTTCTGTAATCTTCTGCTTTTAAATTTTCAATGTCTTTTATTTCTTTTTCTGTAAAATATCTGATTTTGCCGATCATCATTCCTATTGCCTGCATTTTTGCAGTTTCTTCTGTCATCCATGCTCTTGTAAATGCTTCCTTTAATGTTTCTCCAACACTTACTGCTCCATGATTTTTTAGCAGAACCACATTATACTTTTTTATCTCTTTTACAACTGCCTGTCTTATTTCTTCCCCAGCGGGTATCACATAATCAACAAGTGGAATTTCAGGGCCAAGTATAGCAACAAAATCAGGATAAAATGGTTTAAGTCCAACACCTGCGGATATAATTCCCAGTGTTACAGGCGGGTGTGTATGGATAATTGCTTTGATATCCGGCCTTTCAATATAACAACCAAGATGCATTGATATTTCGCAGGTTGGTTTCAACCTGCCGTATTGCTTACCTGTATTAAGATGGATTTTTATCCATTGTTCAGGAAGTATCTCATCAAGTGCAAATCCACTCGGAGAAAGATAAACATAATCTCCTTCTCGTGCGCTTATGTTTCCACCAGGACCTGCCGCTAGATTTTTTTCAAGTATAAGTTTACCGTATTTGCAAAGATCTTTTCTGATTTTTTCCATTTTTTCTCCAAAATTTGCTTTCTATCACAATAACTACAAACTTTTCTTCATTTTATTTCTCTATGATTATAGCAGCGAAATCATATAATTTTTATTTTTTTGAATTTTCTTTTACCCACACTGATAATTTTTCCATCTGGTTCAATCTCAAGATTTATATCTGATACAGGGTTATTATCAATCTTTACAGCATTTTGATTCAGCATCCTTTTTGCTTCTGATTTAGATGATACAAGTCCTGATAAAAACAGGATATCAACAATATTTGCCTTTGTTTTTCCTATAAGTTTATCTTTTTCTATCTCACATACAGGTATCCTGTCCGGAGTTTTTCTTTCCTTAAAGATTCTATCAAATGTTTCCTGTGCTTTTTTTGCCTGCTCTTTTCCAAAGAATTCTTCAACTATAGTTTTTGCAAGAAGCGCCTTTGCCTCTCTCGGATCTTTCTTTATTTCTTCAACAAATCTCTTTATGTCCAAATCAGTCAGAAGCATCCCATAACTCTCCATAAGATGATCCTGGATTGACATAATCTTCCCAAACATATCCTCAGGACTTGTCGTTATTGGAATGTGATTATTATAGGTTTTACTCATCTTTGCTTTTCCATCGGTTCCAACAAGTATTGGCATTGTGATGATAACCTGTTTCTCCTGGCCAAAAAATTCCTGAAGTGTTCTTCCAGCAAGAAGGTTGAATTTTTGTTCTGTTGCTCCAATTTCAATGTCTGCATGAAGAACAACAGAATCATATCCCTGCAGAAGAGGATACATAAACTCATGTAAATAAATTGGTTTCCCTGATTTATACCTTGCCGAGAAATCCTCCCTCTCGAGAATTCTGGCAATTGTAAAACAGGATGAAATCTTAATCAATTCCTCAAGTGATAGAATACCCAACCAATCAGCATTATAGACGAATTCAACCCTGTTTATATCGAGAATACGACTGACCTGCTCAGTATACGTCTGAAGATTTTTTTTAATCTCTTCTTTTGAAAGGATGGGCCTTGTTTCATTTCTTCCTGTTGGATCTCCAATCCTTGCTGTAAAATCTCCTATAAGAAATAAAATCCTGTGTCCAAGCATCATAAAATCGCGAAGTTTTCTGATAACAACCATATGACCAAGGTGCAACTGAGAACTTGTTGGGTCTATTCCATATTTTATTGTAAGGGGAGTGCCTGTTTCAATACTCTTTTTTAGTTTTTCCTTAAGTTCTGATTCCTCAATAACCTCAACAGCATTTTTCTTGATTATCTCAAATTGTTTTTCAATATTTTCCATTATTATTCTCTTATGTTTTTTCTTATGATACTGATTTATTTTACATCAAAATAGATTTACTAAGAAAATCTCGGAAGATTCCATCTATATTTTATGGCAATCATTCTTATTATAAAAACAGTTAAAACAGAAAGAAAGGATGCATATTTTATGTCAAAAATAAGAGCAAAAATCCAAAAAATTACGCAACCAATAAAAGAGCATGTTGCGTAGAGTTCTTTGTTTAATACTATTGGAATTTCATTTACAAGGATATCCCTAATGATACCTCCGCCTATTGCTGTTATAATGCCAAGAACAATAATACCGATTGGGCCAAGACCACAATCATAGGCAACAAGGCATCCTGATGATGTGAAAGATGCAAGTCCAATACCATCAGAAACAAAAAATATCTTTGTATAAACAGCATTATCCCTGTTTTTCTTTATCAGTATTGCCCCGATAATACCAAGCAAAGAAAAAAATATATAGTTTATATCCGTAAGCATCGCTGGAACTTGATGAACCATTATATCTCTTATTGCTCCTCCCCCGAGAGCTGTTGATAAACCAAGAAATATAATACCAAAAAGATCAAGGTGATGTATGATTGCTTTTATTGCGCCTGAAAAAGAAAACGCAATAAGACCTATTGCATTAAGTACAAGAAGATATGTTTCCTGGGTCATTTTATTGATTTTAGAAAGTTTTCTACTGTTTTAATATCAGCATAATCAATAATTAAATCTGCCTCTAAAAGAAATTTTTTCTCGAGTGTGGAACAAATTGCAATACAATACATCCCTGCATTTTTTGCTGCTTTTATTCCTGTGGGTGAATCTTCTATAACACAACAATATTGTGGTAAAATTCCCAATTTCTGAGAACACTTTATATAAATATCCGGCGCTGGCTTTGGTTTTATAATATCCTGGCGCCCGAGTATAACAGAAAAAAAATTCATAAGTCCCGAGGTCTCGAGAAGATTTGTAATAAATTCCTTACTCGAGTTAGAAGCAACTGCAATCTTATACTGTCCTGACAGGGTAGATATAAATTCATACATTTCAGGTAACATCCTTGTATTGTTTTTTGAAACCTTAAGGATCTTTGTGTTTTTCTGTGCAATCAGGTCTTCAAAATCAATAAAAGCTGGAATTTTTTCCTCTTTTCTCAACCTTTCTAGGAAATCCCTGTCTGATACGCCAATCCCATTAAAATAATCATCTTCATCAAGAGTGATATTATACTTAGTAAAAACTTCTTCCCATGCTATCTTATGAAGAATTTCAGAATCAAAAATAACTCCGTCCACATCAAAAATTATTGCTTTTATGGGCATGGTGAAAATTTTATTTCAAGAAATCTGTTTAATATTTCCACTGTGATAAAAAGATATTTTCCGGCATAATACAATAAGATTAACCAGATAATTATTTTACCATATTTATAATAAAAAACTCTGTGTATTCTCAAGTAAGTGATGAGTAAAAATTAGCCGGTAACCAGCAAAGAGCATGATTTTAGTAATCTCCCGCTAACTTCCTATGTAGTGAACACCTTCGGGTATGTTGGTTCTCCCAGAGGTTTTCTCCATTTATAAAAGAAAGATTGAGATGGATTTAGAAATCTCACTTATCCTTTGGATAAAGTACAAAAAAAGGAATTGCAAAATGAAAAAATGGGCTTATTGTAACTTTTGCAATGAGTATCTTTATAAAATCCTTCCTGTATATTTTTATTTCATCACAAACTCCTGATAATTTCCCCTACCTGTACAACAACTTGAAAATATCCTCATTAAGGCGTATCATATTACTCAAACTATCTATCTGTATCGGATATCAACGAAGATATACCGACAGAACAAGGGGGTTCATAGATGGAAGAAATAAATAATCTTCAAACCAGTTCTATTGTTAAAAAAGCAAAGGATTGCGGCCTAGATCCGAGCATTCTATATGAATCAGTTATTGAACTCACAAAAGAAGGTCTTTTAACGGCTTCCTGTATAAATACAGCAGCAGGCATTCTTTTATCTGACCTCGAACTTCCGCAGTACTTTTTTAAGTGGATTTCAAAAGATTCATTAAAAAAAGTCCTCAAAGTAATAGCAACCAATCTTCAGGTTAAAGACAATACCTACGTATTAAGAAGCGAAGTTTCCGAGGTACAACTTTCAATGGAAGAAGGGGTGCAGGTAAGAATTGCAACTGCTGAAAATAGAGAAAGGATGGAAAATGTTTTGAGCCCTGTAATGTCAGGTCATAGAATAGAATATTATTATAGTAAAACACATAACTATTATACATATATAATAAAACCAGAAAGATGCAAGGATATAAAAGAACTTAAACCAGGTGAATCTCGTTTTAGTTTTAATACTGTTATCTCTGGTTTGCCCACCCCGAAAACCACAAAGCAAAGATATGAAAAATTTCTGAAAATGTCTGAGGACAGTGTTATCCCGATAATATCTGTCTCAAAATCTGAAAGTACAAACGAAACAAGAATAATGTTCAAAGAGGACTTTTCAAAATCAATTCTTCCGATTATCCGCAGGATGCTCGAAGAAATAGATGTTACACTGAACAGGGCATACTGGGAAACATACAGAGGAAAAACCAACAGAATAGAATCAATATGTTCACTCTATCTTGATGGAACCCTTTCAAAAGAAAAACTTCAGTCGGTGATAAAAAGATTACATTTTATTGTAGCAATACAACCAACAGATATTGATGAAATTTATATACATGGCCAGATATCTTTCTATCAATATATTTTTGCAACTATTGCTGCAGGATTTGTTCATACATTTATTTACAAAAATCAGATAACTGATACCCGTATAATGGAAAATCTTGAAAGCAAACAACTTAAAGATGGATTCGCAAAAAGAATTTTTGAATCAAACAAAGCCGAGTATTCCCGCTCAATTATAAACTCAGCAATAAAACAAAAACCAGAACTTATCAATGAAATCTTCTCTGTTTTTGATAAAAAATTTAACCCTTCTTATAAAAATAGAAATTTGAAAACAATTGACTCAGATATTGAAAATTATAAAAAACATGTTCAGATTGAATTTGCAGAAGATAAAACATCTGCAGATGTTTTTCTATTCATGACAAAACTTATTACATCTACATTGAAAACAAACTTTTATAAGGTAAAAAAACGGTCGTTTACTTTTAGGTTCTCTGGAGATATCCTTGATCCTCTTGTTTTCGAACAAAAGGTTCATAGCATATTTTTTGTCATGGGCCTTTATGCAATTGGAAGCCATATGCGGGCTGCAGAGATTGCCAGAGGTGGGCTAAGATTAATAAGGGTTACAAAAACAAACTATGAAACTGAACTAGACTATATGCCTTTGTTAAACTATGCGCTTGGTCCTGTGGCTCAAAGATTAAAACACAAAGATATTGCTGAAAGCGGTGCAAAAGGTGTTATTGTTCCTTATCCTGAATATCCTGCGGATAGTTTGAATGCAGTACTCGATTTTGCAGATGGAATTCTTGATCTTGTATTGACATCAAAGGAAATTATCAGTTTCTATCGCAAACCCGAGATGATATTCTTTGGTCCAGATGAAGGAACAGGGCACTTTATGGACATAATTTCAGAACATGCAAAAAAGAGAGGATATAAATACTGGAGAACAATCACAACAGGAAAATCAACTGGAATTCCTCATGATGCCTATGGTCTAACAACAGAGAAAAAAGTTTTCGGTTTATTTCCAGAAAAAACAGGAACAAGATTTTATCTTGATGGTAAAAAAACAGTTATCACCAAAAATATGGAAGAAATATATAGAGAAATCGGAAATAATATTTATTCGAGTGGTATGACAACAACAGGGGTTATGGCGTGTTTAAGAACTGTTTTGAAGCATCTCGGAATGAAGGAAGAAAACACATCCTTGATGATGAGCGGTGGACCTGATGGAGATCTTGGAGCAAATCAGATTCAGTCGTATAAAGGAAAGATAAAACTTATTATCGATAGTGGAAGTGTGCTTTTTGACCCCTGCGGACTTGATAAAAAAGAATTGATGAAAATTGCTTTTGCAAGATATACCAGCCCGAGGATTAATTCTCTTGCATATCCTGAAAAAAAAATCAGTAAACAGGGTTTTAGAATTGCGCGCATAAAACAGGCATTTATTCTTCCAGATAACACAAAGGTTGAAGATGGTTCATATTTTCACAAAAATTTCTTTTCTGATGTTTCCTTGAGAAAATTCATACGCGAAGCAAACATCGATGTTTTTGTTCCCTGTGGTGGCCTTAAGGATACAATAAATGCTGATAATGTAGCCCAATTTCTCGAATTGTTCAAGGAATTAAAGGTAATTATAGAAGGCGCAAATGTTTTCTTTGATGATACAGCACGCGACTTTATTGCAGGAAAAGGAATACTTCAGATAAGAGATTCATCTGCAAATAAAGGTGGGGTTATAAGTAGTTCGATTGCTGAGGTTCTTCCTGGTTTTCTTCTCGGCAACAGATATGAGCAAATACTTGTAGAAAACCAGAAACAAAGAATTTCCCTTGTAAAATCAGTGTTTGGAATTATAGAAACAAATGCTATTCGCGAGACAGAAATGCTACTTTCGCTTAATAAAAAAACAGAGAAACATCTCCATAATCTTTCAATGGAAACAAGTGAGATGCTATTTTCTCTACAGGAACAACTTTATGGGATTTTAGGTTTACTAAAAAAGAGAAAGAATATCATACTCAGGATTCTATATTCGTATGTGCCTGATGTACTTATAAAAATAATTGGCATTGAGAAAATATTCAAAATACTGAACAATCCTGATCTCAAATCATACCTTGATGCGATAATAACAAAAAAAATTGCACAAACTGCCCTATACAGGCATGCTGATGACTGGGAAAATTTTAACACAAAAATAAAACAAAAACCTATCGAGATGATTGAATCTTTGTTTATTGCCTGAAATTTTTGAGATCTAAGAAATGCATTATATAATATCGAGCATTAAGAGGGAACGTAGTACTATTTGGCACAAAAATTTCTTACAAAGGAGAATATAATGAAGGTCTCTGTTTATTCGCTGTCTGCATCAGATAAAAAGCCAGTTGAAGTTGTTCATCTTGCAAAAAGATATAACTGTGATGGTATTGAGTGGTGGTGTAGAGAAGGTGCGCATATAGATTTATTAAACCTTATGTCCTCGGCAAGAGAGGTCTCAAAGATTACATCTGAATCAGGTCTGTTATGTGCTGGTATTGCGCCATATTTCAAATATAATGAACCACGAGAATATCTATCTAAAATTTTTGAGGCAGCAAGAATATTGAATACAAGAAATATCAGATGTCATAGTTATCCGTTTGACGGAAGCACCCCTGTTGAAGATCTAATAAAAAAACAGAGAAAATGGCTTGAAGAAGTTGTTCTTCCTGAAGCAGAAAAAGCAGATGTAAGAGTTAACATAGAACAACATCATAATATGATATGCTGCACACCAAATGCCTGTAGAGATCTTGTAGATGGCCTTCCTGAAAAAAATATTGGTATTATTTTCGATCCAGGCAATTCTGCTGTTGAGGGTTTTACACGACCAGAATACTCAATAAGCGTTTTTGGTAAGTATCTTGCACACGTTCATGTCAAAAACTGCAAGCAGACCCAAACAACAGAAGGGGCAGTATCTGGTAGGAAATACAAGATGGAATTTGGTTCTGTTGCAGAAGGAGACCTTGACTGGAAGAGTATAATTGCTGCCTTACAGAAATCTGGATTTAATGGGTTTATCTCCCTTGAAGCACTCGATAAAAGACCTTCTGAAAAAAAAGTCGAAGAAGATATTGTTTATCTTCAAAAAATTCTCAGTGAGATATAATTCTAAAAGGAGAACTTATGGATAAACAACTGCATGGTTTAATTCCAGCGATTGTTATTCCTTTTGATGAAAGATTAAAGGTTGATGAGAAATCTCTTGAAAGATATGTTGAAATCATATGTTCATCAAAAATAGCCGCAATAGCGGTTAATACAGATGCAGGGGAAGGTGCTTTCTTATGTCAGGAAGAAAGGGAAGATATCTTAAGAATCGTAAAAAAATATTCAAAAAAGATACCCGTTGTTTGCGGGCTCGGAGGAGCAACAACAAATCAATCTCTTGAATATGGGAAAAGATATAAAGATATTGGTGCAGATTATTTTCTTGTTTTCCCGCACTCTGCCTTCAGGGGATCAAAAGGTATTGATAAAGCCGTCATAGATTATCATGAGGCAATTGCTAAAATCGGCGTCCCTCTTATTCTTTTTCACCTTCAGGAGGATCTTGGAGGTGTTCTTTATTCTGATGAAACAATAAAACGACTTGCCCAGATAAAAGGAGTTGTTGCAATAAAAGAAGCAACCTTTGATGCATTAAAATTTAGAAAACTGAATTCCTTGTTAAACCAGATTCCTGAAAGGATTTCTCTCCTTACTGGCAATGATAATTTTATCATTGAGTCATTTATCCTCGGTGCTGATGGTGCTCTTATTGGTTTTGGCTCTGTGTTTACCAATACCCAGGCAGATGCCATTAACATTGCAATACAGGGTAAATACAGAGAAGCACTAATAAAGTTTGAACCACTTATTGAACTATGCGATTTTTGTTTTAGCGCACCTGTCAGAGATTACAGGATAAGAATTAAACATGTTCTTGTCCAGCAGAAGATATTTTCAAAAGCATATGTTCAACCACCCTTACAAAAACTGGATAAACAGGAGGAAAAATATCTTTTGCAGATACTCAGCAGGATTTCTTTATGAATGATTTCAGGCATTTGCAGGAATTAAGTAATTATTATTTAAGTAAAGATATCCCTGAAAATTTATCTGATATTATTCAAAAAGAATTGGGTCTCAATATCAAAGCAAACTACGGAGATTTTGTTTTAAGAAATTGCCTTCTTGTTGCGCCAGGACAGATGACAACATCCTTCCAACAAATACAGATGATTAAAAAATCTGGTTTTGCCGGTTGCGTGCTAAAATCAGTCATTGCCGAAGATTCAACCGGTAGATGTTCAATGATAAAATTCAGAAAAAAACCAACTTACGTTAAAACAGTTTATGATTCACAGGATATAGAAGGTATATTTCCAATCATACACTGGGATGGAGGACTTGATATAAGAAATCTTGATGACTATATTAAGTTTGCTGACTCTGCCGTGAAACTTATTTCAGATAATTTTCTAATAGCAGCGTCTATCCTTGGCCATCTTCCATCAATGGATGAAAATTTCATTGAAGAAGAGTGGATCTATACAACCCAAAAACTTTGCAATCTCGGATATAAAGTTTTTGAGGTTGATTTCTGCCCTTTCCTTAAAGAAGAAGATCAACTGATGAATAAAAAAACAATCTTAAGATGGTATGAATATGTGCCTTTAATTATGAGGAAGGCATGTAAAAATATTCAAATTTTCCCAAAGATTATGAATCTCGACTATGGCATGGACTTCCAGATAAAAATGATAGAGGCATCTATCGTAGGGGGAGCAGACGGTGTTATTATTGGAAATAGGATATATAGAAAAGAATATGGTTGCGCCCACGGAGGTAGATCTTTAAGAGAAAGGAATCTTCAGCAAATAAAAATCATAAAAGATAAACATTCAGAAATACATATTTCGGGTACAGGTGGAATATATACAGGAAGGCATATAATGGATTACATCAAATCAGGCGCCGAAAATATTCAAGTTTTAAGTTATCTCATGGGAAAGGTAAAAAAGCCTTTTATAAAAAAGGGTAATAGATTTCAGCAGGTTTTTTATCAGTTAATGTTTGATATCGAAGATGGTTTTCTTGCATGTTTGTTAAAACAAAGGAGATACTATGAGAATAGTTGAAAATCACGCACCATGCTGCAGAATTCATATTCCAGAAAATGCATATCCTGTTGAAATTCATTCAGCAAAACAATTGAAAAAATATCTAAAAAAAATTACAGGGGCAAATTTCAATATTATTCGCGGAATTCCGCAGCAGGGCCCTGCAATTATCGTGGCTGAAAAAACCCACGTGGATTTAAGTCAGACACAAGATATGGTACCTGAATCTGTAATTAGATTCTTTGATAATGAACGCCTTTTCCTGATTGGTGGAGATAAACGAGGCACGATTCTTTGTGTATATGATTTTCTTCATAAAGAGGTTGGTTGCATTTTTGCACAACCAGAGATTGAATTTGTTCCAGAAAAACAAACATTGGATGTATCTGAAACGTTCTACTACCATGAACCATTTATGAAGATAAGATATATGCTGGGTGGTGGTGATATAAATCTTATTGAATGGTGTGCAAAGGTAGAAATGACCTATTCTGT
>MWDQ01000135.1 GCA_002070645.1 candidate division TA06 bacterium ADurb.Bin131 | reverse complement strand
TTCTAAATTTTAGAGCCCTATAATTGAAAAGCATAATAAGGTCTCTTGTTTTTTCATTGAAAAAATCCTTATTGAAACGTCGAGCGAAATCTGTTTGAGCTACCTTACGAATAGCCCCAAGTTGCTTTTTAGCTACCCACCACAGTAGCAATGTAGCTAATGCCGTTACGAAGGTCCAAAGTCCAACCTTATCAAGGGCTGGCCCGGTGACATTCGTTGCACCGCTGAGGTGCACTATGAATTCCTTAATCTTAGTCATGTGCTTATATTGTCAACTTGGCAATTTGCAGTTACTTAATTTACTACAAAATCTCAAAATTGTTTAAGTATATACTACGCAACTACACAGAATGGAAAATATGGCCCACTACGGGGCTTCTCTATTACCGGCTTCTGCTTATATCCCGTGTGCTTAAAGGTAGAAATATCAGCTTCCTCATGGGCATCAACAACGGAAAGAATACTGTACGAACGGTTCATTCCGATCTCAACACCATCCGACCACCATCTCGCTCCGGCTATAAGATATGAGGAATAAATTCCTCCTTGAGCACTGTTGTCGTATGCCTTTTGCCCAAAGGAACAGGCATACATTACCACTACCTCATTCCCACATCCTTCAATTTGGCTGTCGTAGTAATACCTGCATCTGTCAGGATGAATAGCAATAGCCTTAGCCCTTTTTTCTATCCCCTTTTCAAAGAAAATACTAATATCACTTGGTTCCCTACAGCAATCAAGAATTATTGTCTGCTTCTTTGTAGCATTACGAAGTTCCCTTGAATCAAGTTCTTCCTTTCTTCTCAATTCAAGAATCGTGGAATAGGGAGTAAGAGCAGAGCCATGCCCTGTAAAAATTATCAAAGAATAGTCAATTCCGCTCAGTTGTTTTAAGACCTGTCGCACTTGTAAAACCGACGGGCGGAACAATTTGCGAATTTCCGTATTGTGCCACGCACCACCTATGGGAGAAAGAAGAAACGACTCATAATTTGAAACATCCTGATTTACCCCATTACAATAATTTTCTTCCCCTATTTCACCGGGATTTGATATTATCAACGCTTGTCTTTTCATCGTATTTACCTCCTAAAATTGTGCTTTCCTCCCTATTATCTTCTTTTACATGTCTTCGTAAAATTTGTGCCTGAGGGGGAGTGTTCTACAGGCAAAAACTTTTTACTCCAAACTTACGGTACCGCTGGATTCAACTCTACAAAAATAAATTTAATAATCTCCTTGGATAAATTTCTTGTGTCCTCGTCCATATCTAAAATAGTTTCATGGTGGTCATCTTGAAGAACATCATTAAAATCATAAAGTTTTTCTGCCATTTGGTCAGTGATTGAACCTTTTTCTTTAAGTTTAGTTACAAGACCACCAAGCCCACTAAAAGATGCTCCTTTTAAATTCTTTCTAAATCTCCATTCCAGTTCTTTTTGCAATATTGGTCTTAGCGCCCGTCGTACATCAGATGCACTTATATCACGGTCTTCATTAATAAACCTTTCCACCTTTTCGATTTCCCGTGCATGTGGATCCAACCTAGTTTTGGGGTCACTGACAGACACGAAAGAGCTACCAAATTCATCTCTCTTGATTTCAATAAATTTTAAGTCTACATGTGGTATATTTTTCAGTTTTTCATAAGTATCAAGTAAAAATCCACTGTGGTGGGCTGCTATAATCAATTGACGACAAGCCGTCGCGAGATTCTTAATTTCTATAAATGTTTGCGAAATTCTATTATCGTCAAAACTAGTTATTGGGTCATCTAAAAAAACAATGGTATTTTTTAATTCGTCCTCGCTTTTTCTCCAAAGTTTTGAAATGAAGATTGAAAATGCTAAAGCCCTTCTGTCTGCATCACTAAATATAAACGGTAACTGATCAGAAGTAATCTCCTTATTCGCAAATTTGATTATCGGTTCATACACCGGTTGGCCTCCCCAACGTCGATAGGTTGCTTGAATTTCAAAATCAGGAGAGCCTAATCTATTGAAAATTTGTGTGATATTTTTAAAACATGGTTCAATGAATTTTTCATTTTCTTGTTCCAACATTGCCTGTAAATCGTTAATTTCCAGTTCCATTTTTCTTTTTTGTTCCCTCAAGAGTTGCAATTTGTCTATATCTGTTGCCAATTCGTATCTTTTTATTCCCATGTTTAAATTTGCTATTTCAGTTTTTAACTTCCCCGATTCTTGGTTATTCTGACTTAGTGTTTTAAGAACAGTTATTTCTCTTAAGAGATAATTTATGTCTTCATTGTATTGATTGACTATTTCCTCAAATTGTTGATAAATAGTTAGCAATTTATCTGTGATAAGTGACTCCGTTATAGCAACAAAAGGTTTCTTTTTTTTCTCAGCAATAAGTTTCCCTGATTTACCAGCAATTTCTTCCATTATGCTCACGAAATCAGTGGTGAATTCCTTTACTTTGGTGCTCCAATTATCCACTTGTTCAACAAATTTTTGGGCATCGCCCGTAAAGTAATCTTGCCATCGACGAGAATTTGCCATATTTTTGTCTACTAAATTTTCTACCAATTTAACATCGGAAATAATCTTATTAAATTCTTGATATTTAGTATCCAATGTTGCAATAACTTCCTTACAAAAATTTTCATATTCCTCACTGAATACCGAATTATATGTTCCAATAAGGTCAGCAACCTTATCTAAACCTTGGCTACACAACGGACAATGTAAAGTTGTACCGTCTTTATTTTGTTTAAGATAACCTTTGATCCCCTTTTCAATCCATTTCTCTTCTTCGCCATCATGAAAATTAAAGTGTTGTTCTATATGTTCCCGCATTCGTTTATATGCAGTTTCATTTATCTCTTCAAAGTTTTTTCTTAGAGATTCATCTATGGACTTAACTATTGGAATAGGGTTTTCGGGAGTAATTTTAACAGGTTCAGCAAGTTCCAAGATCCTTTCCCTCTCTGAAATTGACTTTTCAATTGTTTTTAGATTTCCCTGAAGTTTATCCAAATTAGTTTTGGCGATCCCGATATCTTCTGGTTTCTCTATTAGTATAAAATCTTCAAGATTTATTTCCAAATCTAAAGTCCCCAAACTCCTTTTGAGCAAATCCTCAATTTTTCCCATATCTTTTTTTATTTCATGAAGCGACTTATTTTTTAAGGAATCTATCCGTTTGCCAATTTCTACACTTTCTTCGCCTATCAACAAATTTGTTAGGTTTTCCTTATTAAACCTTGAAATCGTTAATCCTGTAAAAATATTGTCCTCAATAAACCGAGAGTCGAAAACTTCTACTGAGTAATTAAAGTTTTCCGCGTTCCATCTTTGATCAATGCAAGAAATATCTTGTTCTGTTCTATCTGTATCATTTTTGATGCTGAAACACACCTCTTGAGCAGGGGGATGATCATCTCTTGTTATCGATTGTCTATTAAATAGAAATTCTGGAGTTCGATTCCCTAACGAACGAAAAATATCAGAAAGAGTTGATTTTCCGTAACAGTTTGGACCGTAGATTAAAGTCAACCGGCCAAGCTCTATATGTCCTACATTTAAAAACCTCCCTACTCCTTTTATTTTTTTAATTCTTTTTATCATTGTATTGTCCCTCCACAATTGTTATTTCTTCATCTGTTAACCCATATAATTTGTAGACCAATTGGTCTATTTGTTTTTCGTATTCTTTAACTTTGGCTTGCTTGGCAGGATTTTGTAAATAGTCCTCGTCTTTGGTAATAGCAAGAATTTTGTCAACGAGGGCAATCAAAATGTTCTGTTGAAATTGAGAAATCTTGGGGATTGGGATTTGACTTATTTCTCTCTCGCTAATACGTAAATATCCACCTGCCAACGCCAAGGATCGAAAAAAATGTTTATACCAAAAGGAAATTAGAGTACTATTTAGTAGCGAAAGTATAACTTTCAATGGAAGTTTATTTTGTCTGTCGCCTAAAATTATTGTGGTAGATTTGCCAGCCAAAAACTCACCTTCGTCGTAGACACATTCTAATTCCTTAACCATTCCAGCGATTATTATTTTCTCTAAATTCGCTTGTTCTAATCTTCGTTCGCTTACGCGTCCCAATTCTTCATCTTGTATTATGGGCTTAAGGTAAGACGATTTAATATACTGGGTTTTTCGTTTGCCCCAAAGGATTAAATAACGATCAATGGTACCTGTGTTTACTAATCTCTTAAATCCCTTGTCTTGCGTGGTCTCTTCTTTTAAGTGTTTCTTGAATTCATAAGCTTCGCTTACTGTAGCCGCCCCAGAAATCTTGTTACAGTAATTACTCAACGAAGGGAAGGCGGAAACTTTAAGAATTATATTCAAAATCATCCGAGAAGAAAAATATCTCGCCCAATCGGTGTCCTCGTAAAAGGTTTGAGCTGGAATTATATTTTGCTCATTAATTTCCTCAATATTTCTCATAGAAGTCATCACTACAGAAGCACTCTTGGTATTATTTTGAATAAGGAATACAACAGGATAGACATCCACTTCTTTAAAAACGTCAACCTGCGAGAAATCCCTAATTTCCTTTATATCTTTTTTCAATAAAATACGCCTTAACGTTTCTGCGTATCTTGCCGAGATCAACTTGTTAGGGACTATATAAGTTATGGTTCCGTTTATCTTGAGGATTTGTATCCCCCTTTCGATGAAGATAATAAAAACGTCCCAGTTGCCTTTTGCAGATTTATAGATTAATGAATATTTGTTGCGCGAATTTGCATCCATCTTTGCCATCGTTTCTGAATCTACATACGGGGGATTTGCTATCACCACATCAAATCCACCTTTTTCATGGAAGACCTCTGAAAAATAAACCTCAAAATCAAAGTCCTTGTGACCATTGGTAATCTGGCTGATTAATTCATTAATCTGGTTCTTATATTCCTGCTTCCTTCTTGCATTGGTCTCATTAAAAAATAACGGCTTAAGTTCTTCAAGTTTATCAAACAAAGAATAATTCAAAAGGTTTTTCTCTACGCCCAGAAGCGAATTGCCACAGACAATTTTATAATCAAGATTTGGTAATGGCTTAATCTGCTTGATGTCTTCTTCTTCAACTACAAGAGAAAGCCATAATCTAAGTTTAGCAATGTCTACTGCTCCGGGGTCGATATCCACGCCATACAGGCAGTTCTGGATTGCATGCCGCTTAAGGTCGTAGATTGTTCTGCTCTCTTTCAGGTATGGATTAAGTGCATTGCGCGCTCGGATAATTTCTCCCATCATACCAACTAAAAAAGCACCCGAGCCAACTGCTGGGTCGCATACTCTGATTGTTGAAAGCTTTTCGTCTATCAATCTGGCATTCTGACGAATACTTTCTGGCAATTTGTAAGAATAGGTTTTTGTTTGTCTTCCATAGTTTTCTACTCTACTTTCGTGTTCAACGGCTGTTTCTCCATATTTAACAAGCGTCTCAATATCTTCTTTATTTACTTTGCCTTCTAATTCTGTTGTTAGATAGTTAATTAAACTTTGTTCGCACATATAGTGGACAATTTCCCGTGGGGTATAATAGGTCCCTTTAGATTTACGGTCTTTTACCTCTAATAAATTTTCAAAAACCTTTCCTAACATTTCAGGGTCAACGGCAACTTCTTTTTCAAGGGGTTCGTCTTCTTTAACAGTAAAATTATAGCGATCAAAGATATCTAAAATGCCGGTGCCTGTGTCTCCTTCTTTTGTTTTATAATTGTTTGAAAACAATTCATCGGGAAGAAGAATATCTGTGTTTATCCAATCATAGTTGTTGAGTGGGTCAAAAAGCCCGCCATTGAGAAAAGGAATCCTGCAATCAAATTTGCTGTAATAATCGTCTGGTCTTTCAAGCCGAAGTGCTTCGTAAAAAAGTGGTTCAAGAATATCATTAAAGAAGTTTTTATAATCGCCACATTTCTTTTGAAAAAGTTCCCTCAGGAAATGTTTCGAACCACTGCCCCAGGGCTGATTTCGTTTAACTCCAAACCATCCTTTCTTCTGCAAGAAATACAGGAATACAATCTGGCCCAATAGTTTTTTGGAAAAATCAACTGTGTTTATATTTTTCCCTTCAAAATCATTTTTAATGGCTGAATCCTTGCTAACAAGGTCGTCCAGTATCTCTTTTACCTGAAGATAAAGTTCCCGGTATTTCTCAAAAAATTCCCTGGTAACTTTTTCAACGCTGAATGCCTCTTCTAATTGTCCGAGTGATGGATTACTGGCATCATCTTCTATAAGAGGCAAAAAACGACTCTGGGCTGTATGGCTTGTTTCGTTTTTCCCGACGAGAAAAGAATATCTTTTAGCAGGCGTGAATTCTTCTTTTACTTTTCCTTGTTCGTTAAACCGATAGTCCATCCTCACAAGAGAAAACCGCCAGTCATCACAATTTGGAGAGACAAATGCCACCAGAGCGGCATCTTTTAATTGCTCGCCTCTACTTCCATTAAGATACCAGGCAATAAAATTTCTCTGCATTGTTCTGGCATATTCAAGTGATGATTCTTTTTTGAATTTAACAATAAGGATGTCAATTCTCTTGCCATCGGGATCTTCGTATTTACCGATTCGACCCAGAGTGTGAATATATTCTTTATAGGCGTCAGGGATAAAATTGCCCCGATAAATAAAAGGGGCATCATCAAAATGATTCAATAGTTCTTTTGTAAATCTATAAAAAAGATTTCTATCAAAAGGGTTTTCAAAAACTTCTTTTACAAGTTGTCGTGCCTGGTTTTTATCCATTTTTCCCTACAAAGTATTCAGATAATATAACCTCGCGAGGACCAGATGTTTGAGCACTGCTTTCCACTGCATGGCTTTCCAGTAAAGCAGCCGGTATGTGCTTCTGAAGCACAGCAAGGATGCGTAAGGGCTGAGGACCATTTTCTCCAATTTCTTTCTGCAATGCTTGAAGGGTCCGTTTGGTTGTCTGTCTGGTAAGACCACCTTCCCCAATCTGTTGTATCACTCTTTTAAGATAGATTTCCTGTTCTTCAGTAAATTGCCTGATATCGTAAATTGCTTTAAGCATCCTTAAAATTTTTGTTGCTGCGTCCCGGCCGCGACGTGCCCCTGGCTCGGGTGGTTCCTCGGTTGTAGTTTCAAAAAATGCCTGCTTATTTTTCTCGAGAAATCCATAATAATCTTTCCCGAGTTTGGCTCTGGGCGTTTCAATGTTTATTTCAAGGAGTTTCGCAGCAGAAAGAAAATCCAATTCCTGAGTTTTGTCTTTAGCAAAAAAGAATTTCTGAAGTTTACCTTTTCTGAAATAGGTTAAAAGGGCATCTCCTGTATCATTGGATTCACGAGCAGTTCTGGCTTTTTTGGGAAATCGCTTTATTTTCTCAAAAAGGTCGGGTTTTGAATCTCTTATGCCTTTAATGATTTGAAGATATTTAAGTTCACTTTCATCTTGTTCGTCCTCGCCGGTAATGGTCTTTTTGGAAATCAACATATCAAAGAGTTCATGAGAACCAATTGGCTCTCCTTCAGTAAGAATCCTTGCGTCTTCTCCGAGAAGAGTCATAAAAGCATGAATTTTTGCTTCTGCGGCTTCTTTAAGTTTTATCAGTTCATTAGATTGTCTGGTCGGAAAAAAGGTAAAACTGTAAATCTCGTCAAATTTTGTATCAACGCGGTTAATGCGACCTACTCGTTGCATAAGTCGTGTTGGATTCCACGGAATATCATAGTTTATAATCACATTAGAACGATGAAGGTTAACCCCTTCTGAAAGAATTTCGGTGCTGACGAGAATTCTATAATCGTCCTTTGGAAAACGAGCACGACCATCAAAATTTTCAATAACCTTTTCTCTGACCTCTACATTAGAACCACCGGTATATACCAATACTTGATTCGGAAATAGCACATCCAGATTTTTAGCAAGGTCTTCTGCTGTTTCTTTTGATTCAGTAAAAACTATGAGTTTCTGCTTTCTTAAAATATCTTCTTCTTTCAATCTGTCCTTGAATTCAAGAAATTTAGGGTCTCGCTTAATTTCCTGCCACTTTGTTTCTATTGTTTTCAGAATGGCAAGGTCACTTCTGAGATCAAGTTCAAACTTTTCATTAAAATCTGTCGCTGGATATACCTCTGCTTTGCCCTCTTCAATCAAACGTTGGATTGCCTTTTCATCATCATTCTCAATCAACTCAAAGATTTTGTTAATATACTTCTTGCTTACATAGACCTTTCCTTTTTCAAGTTCTTGTAGAAACCTTTCGTATGAATGGATAAATCGTCCAATTGTATTGCGGAATGCATAAAAACTTGATTCCAATCGTTTTACCAGAAGAATTTTCATAAATTTGCCCATGTTCCTCTGGCCAATTTCTTCAGGTTGTGTCAACTTGCCTTTATAATAAAGCATTGGCGTATAACGTGCGTACTTAAATTGGTTTGTGATAAGTTCTATTGTCCGGGAAAAAATCTCGTCTTCTTTGTCGTTAAGTTGATAATAGAAAGGTTTTGGGTCGGCTACATCAGGAAATTTCAAATTGTTTTTCTTTAAATCATCGGCAAAATATCTGACAATTTCCGAACGGGTTCGACGCACCATAAGATATTTAAGTACCTTCTCGCGAATTTCTTTTGCATTTTCTCTCTGGATTTTTATATATTCGTTTTGTTCTCTTTGCCTATCAATATTTTTTAACCTCTGGTCTAAAGAAGAAAAGAATTTTTCCAGGTCAGGAAGATTAGGAATAGTACTTTTCCGGGATTTTTGAAATAGTTTAATCTGGCTGAGGATATCTTTCGGAGAATTATTGTACGGCGTTGCGGTTATAAGGATAACCCGTTTCCCACGACAGATTTGAGCAAGTTTTTCATAAGATATTGTTGTTTCGGTCCTGAAACGATGTGCTTCGTCGATAAACACATTTTTATATCTGGATGTGCCTTCTCGAATAAGATCATCAAGTTTACCGAGAGATTCAAAATGGGTTTGTCTCACTCCAAAATCTTCAAATACATTTGGCCAGGAACCAGGATTGTTTTTTTCAAGAAGCATTGGTGGTGCAATAACCAGGTTTCTTCCGTCTAATTGATTGGCAAGCATCGCGGCAATATATGTTTTTCCAAGTCCTACAACATCAGAAATAAATACTCCACCATACTCTTCAAGAATTTTTCTTGCGTTTAGGACTGCCTGTTCTTGATATTCGAGTTGCTTAAACTCCACAGGGGTATAAACATAAAAAATCTCCTCAGTTTGAGCAAGGTCATCCCTGAAATATTCATACAAAAACTTGAGATAAAGTTCATAGGGAGAAATTGTGTCATTAAGCCAGGTTCTGGTCTGGATGGATTCAATATACTTGTCTTTTACATCAACCGCATCTTTCCAGAGTTCGTCAAACTTGGCTTTTGCAAACTTGTAGTCAACTCGGTTTTTAAGTTCTACATTAAACTCAAGATTATCCTTTAATCCTGCCTCAGTAAAATTACTGGAGCCAGTAATAACCCTACCAATATCTCGGTCTCCTTCCTGGAAAGTCATAATATAAAGTTTGGCGTGGATATTTTCTGATGGATAAGCACGAATCTCAAGTTTTCCTGACCTTAACCATTCGAGAAATTTATGAATACTTTCTTCAACAGTTGGATTATCTTCGGAATTTTCCATTTCTTCTGTAACAGCCACTTCTAATTGTTGCTTGACTTCAGCAGAGGAAAATTGGAAGATTGATTGGGTTTCGGTTTCTGCTCTATCTACAAGTTTGATAACTTCTCTGGAAGTGTTTATTCCAATCAGAATTCGGATTTTTTCTGTTTTCTCGAGGGATTTATAAAGTGCGTGGAAACCGCTGGCGTAAAAGTATCCAACCAATACATCAAAAAATCGTGTATCTCTAATTAATACTTCAAACCTTTGTTTAAGGGTTTGCCCGTCTTCGTTGGTAACAAACGTTAAATCCGAATCCATAATTTAATTATAACACCTTTTATCTGTTTTTAATATCCCAGGGCAAAGATCGCGTGCGGGATGGCTATGCCCCAAAGAGAAAGAGGACCCAGAGAGAAAATAAACTATTGATTATAGAGCACTTTAATAATATCGCCTGGTTGCAGTTTTTTGTCCATTTATTCGCACATCAACAAAGGTCTGTTTTAGCAAATACTCGCATATTGAAGTAAAATTATTATTATGAGAAGAAAAAAATCCCAAAGAATACTTGACTCTGTAGAGTATATTTTTTGTTATGGGCTTTTTATCATTTTAAGCATGCTTCCGCGCGATGCTTATCCCCGGGTGGCAGATGTAATCTGCTATCTTTCATGTTTGAGTATGTCGTTGAAAAAGAAAATCAGAAAAAATATCATTGCTGCGTATGGAAACTCTCTGTCTCCACGAGAGAGAACCTTACTTATAAAAAGAATTCTTAAGAAGAATATCTTTTTTATAACTGAATTTGTGCTGTGGGCAAAATTAAAACCAGAGGATTCTCTGAAACTCATAGAATTTAGAAATTTAGAGTCATTAAAAAAGGTATGCGATGCAAAAAAACCAGTTGTTCTTATTACCGGACACATTGGAAATTTTTCTATTATGATAGCGAGTTTAGTTTATTCAGGTATACCTCTGACAATACTGATAAGAGGTACAAATAACCAGTATCTCGAAAGATTTATTGACAGAAAACTGCGAAAAAAAGGAATTCCAGAAATAAAAAAGACAAACACAAGGGATATAATTCATCAGTCGTATGAATGGTTAAGAAAAGGCAATGCTCTTTGTATCCTGATTGACCAACACTCAGGAAAAGGAACAAAGGTTGAGTTTTTTAAGAAAACTGTCCAGGCGCCAACAGGCGCTGCTGTGTTCGCAAGAAAATATGATGCCTGTGTGTTTGGCGCTTTTATAAGTAATAAGCAAGGGTTCAGGCATAGAATTTCTATTGAAGGTCCTTACAATACCATTAAAACAAATAATGCAGAGTATGATTTTCAGGTAAATACTCAGTTATTTTATGATCGCATTGAGCACTATGTAAGAGAAAGCCCTGAAGAATGGTTTACATGGCTTCATAAAAGATTCAGATAGGGGCTGATTAAATTTATTTAATATTAAAATCCCTCTCGCGTCTCCCTTTGCCAAGGAAGAAGAAACCTGAAGGTGCTCACTATATTTTCCGCTTTTCTTGATTGACTTCATTGAGAACACTTATTGTGTTAGATATTTGTCCATTGAAACAATTTCAGAAAAAAGTTCCTTGCCAGAGGACAAAACAGTTCTTGTTGTTGTTGTGTAAAGAAATTGTTCTTTTTTGACTGGCTTTGAAACAAGAATTTTTATATCGCGCACTCTGGGTTTTGTGCCGTATATTGCCACAGTAAGGCTGCCACCTTCAACACTGGCTTTTATTATAAGATTGCAGCCATAGGGATTATAAAATTTCAGGTCAACACCATCATTCATAGAAACCGTTGCATCGAGGCCTGGTGGAATATAGGAAATCAATTCTGAATGTGATTTTCTTTCGACTATGGAAAGTCCTGCGTAGAGTGCTGCTGCATAAAGGGTTGAGGAAACCTGACACAATCCACCTCCAATGCCCAGAACTCTTTTATCACCAACAATAGTAGATGCTGTGCCAAGTTCATCTTCTGAAATTTTATCTGTGACCTCGTCATTGAACGAGAATATAATCTTTGGGATAAGAATCTTACCGTCAAGATATCTTGCTGCAACCTTTATATTGTTATCTCTTTCATCAATATCCTGTCTGAAATATGTTGTATAAGAGGACCATTTATACTTAAACTCGTCTGCAAAACAAACAGCATTCAGCAAAATCAAAAGGAAGATTGTTTTCCTGAATATCTTTATCATTGTCTATTCTATTATCAGGGTATTACCTGCAGAACTGCCCCACACCTCAGGTAAATACATCAACTGTGCTTTTGTTTGAAGAATATGATATGAACCAGGTGTTTCTGCTCTTAAGTAATACACAATGGTTTTTTCCCTTCCTCCCCAGACAGTTGTAAAAAATGCCATCTTTTCATCCCTGACTTCTTTCCTGCAATACCACCAATCCTGCTGGGATTCATTTGCAACCTCGCATCCAGATGGAATTGGATCTTCTATCATTATATATTCATATTTCTCACTGCCTGAAATTTTTATTTCAACCCTTATTTTTTCATTACTTTTTACAGGTCTGTTAATATCATCATAAACATTGGTTTTGTGGCCATCAGGGGTGGTTATTTCCCTTGGTTCTATTTCAGTGTACCTTCTTGATACCTTGAAACCTCCATCAAAAGCAGGAATAGAAACATCCTTTACAGAAAATTTAATCACATGGGAATAATAAAGATTCCCCTCACCTTTTTTCTCTATGCTTATTGAGTTTACTTCTCCCTTAACAAGGTTTTCTGGTTTTGTATCAATGGTTGTAACAAATTTTTTGATACTTTCTCTATCGATTTTTTCTTCAGCAACAATCTTTTCATTCATAGAAAGCAAAACAGTATAATCAGGGGATAATTCATCAATAAGTTTTAGGTAATCAGTAAAAGCAAAAAGACATATTGCAGTATCTTTTGTTGATGTCCATAGACCACCCTGTCTTTTCATAACGAGATACCTTAAAATACCAGGAATTTCTTTTCTTTCTGGATCAATTGCCAGTATTGCGCGCAATCCCCATGCAGTTGTTTCAATATTATGATGGATCCAGGA
The DNA here is from genome assembly GCA_002070645.1 of candidate division TA06 bacterium ADurb.Bin131. Taxonomy (GTDB): domain Bacteria; phylum Ratteibacteria; class UBA8468; order B48-G9; family DTJG01; genus DTJG01. The sequence continues at coordinate 16,494 of MWDQ01000135.1, read as the reverse complement.
ATAATTCCCATCTTCAGCAAGCCAGTAATGCAGATATGGAGTTGGTTTAATAAGTTTACTGCAAAGTTCTTCAAGAACATCTTTCGCTCTCTGGTCTTTAACCTCCTTCAAAACAAGGCATAATTGAGCCATTGTATACGGGGCAAGTTTATCTTTGTTTTTATAAACATCCTCAATAATTTCTGAATTTTTTTCACCAGAGTATGTAAGAGCATAAAGCATAAATGCCTTTTGATTATAGTCATTTACAGACATAATCATATTTTTAAGACATGTTTTCCCTCTTTGAAACCTGTCTTCATTTATAAGATACCCTGACTTTTTTGCATAAGACAGTCCAAACATAACATAGCCGGTTGTGTATGAACTGCTTGCATCATTTTGCCACCATCCCCAACCACCATCATCATTCTGATAATTATAAAGTTTAATCAGACCATCGCTTACCTTTTTAGGCAGGTTTTTCAGCATTTCTTCAAATCTTGCTCTATCAGATGCAAGAAAATACAAATCCTCTTTTTTGATTTTTGTAAGAGCATCTGCAACCCCAATAGCAGGAAGAAAACCACTGAGGGTCTGCTCAATACATCCATAGGGATATTTTGCAAGTTTATCAAGAGATGTAAACATACCAGAAACAAGAGAAGGATAGATATATGATTTTATATCTACTGAGGCAGGAATTGTACCAACCGGCACATAGAATGTATCAGTTCTTGTATCCGAGCATTGACCTGCAAATACATATCTTTCATCAGAACCATATAAAAACACAGGTATATTAAGTTCCATACCATCAGAAGCAGCAGGACAATTTGCATAAAGTGTGATGGTTGCCTGGTTGACTGAATTTACCTTTACCTTCCAGTCAACCCTCGTTGATTTATTAGAATCAAGTTCAATTGTTTTTTCTGGTTCATCAAGAATATCAAGCCCATCTGCGTGAAGTTTTGTATATATTTTCTGATGATTACCTGTATAGTTATGTATAACGCCAGAAATCAAAAGACGATCATCCTCAACAAGAAATCTTGGTGTTATAAGATTAGCCATAAGAGGCTTTGCTGTTATAACACTGTTTTTACCTGTACCAACCTTTGTATCAGAGGTAATTGCACGGATTGTAGATCTCCAGGTTGTAAGATTATCCGGAAATTCCACCTGAATTTTTGCGATACCATTTTCATCTGTATAGGCAAAAGGCAGCCAGAACGCAGTATCCTTAAAATTCCTTCTGATATCCTGTTGCGCAAAATCCTTACCAGCACCACCATAGTACCAGCGATAAAAAGAATAACTGGTCCCAACCCTGTTCCTTTTTGAGCCATAGAAAAAGTCCTCTATCTTTTGAACAAGTTCATTTGAAATAGCATATATTGCTTCATCAACAACACTAAGTGAAAATTCAGCAGAAACAGGTTTTCCAGTATTGTCTGTTATCTTAACCAGATATTCTCCTTTTTCTGCTGGTCTATATTTTTCTCTGTCAGAGGTTACCTCAACATTAAGAAACCTATCATCACAGGATACACCAAGGGATTTACTCGAGTATAAAAGGTTTTTGTTTTTTACTGAACAAACTGTGACATAAATATTCGGTTTATATTCTTCTTTTATGGGAATTTCAAGCAAAACAGAGTTTCCATTCATCTTGATAACCTTATTTTCGAAAATTTTATTACCTTCAATTGTATAAAGAAGGGTTAAATCTCTGTAAGAGGAATTAACAAGAACCTTTGCAATCTCACCAGGATTGTATCTTATTTTGTCAGAGACAATTTCAAGTTCTTTTTTCCCATACCACGAAGAATAATAATCCCTGCTTGTTACCCAGACATATCTTGTAGCCGTGATAATATTGTTATACTGATCTATTCCCTGGGCATCAATCCTGATATATCCGTTAACACCTGGTTTAATGTTAACAGTTGTTTCCTCTTTATCCACAATAAGGTTTTTTGAAAAAATTTCTTTGAAATTCCACCTTCTCTTTTTCTGATCGTATGTTTCCTGACTCACCATAATTTTCAATTGTTTTTTACCACTAATTTTTTGGCCTTCATAGGGCTTTATCGAAAGTACAACAGGAATTTCTTCTTCTGGTGTATAGATATACTTTGGTATTTTTATCAGTATCTCAAAACTGCCAGGCACAACAATAACCTTTGCACTCTGGGTTATTTCTCTTCTGCTTTCATCTGTCATCTTAACTTCAATTGTAAATGTTTGCTTCTGGTCATAGGAGGACTTTGTTGGAATTTCAATAAAGGCAATGCCATTTTCATCTGTCTTTGCCTTTCCAGAACAAACAAGACCTCCTTTCCACCAGCCACCATATTCATAATCTTCTTCCCATTCATCTTCATACTCGTAGTCCCACATTTGTTTTGAATAAACAGACCATAATACATCTGTATTCTTTACAGGGGTGCCAAAATAGTATTTTGCTGTAAATGAGGCCTTGATTTTTTCACCTGGCAAATACATATTTTTATTTGTTTTAATCTCAATGGAAAATTCTGGCTTCCTGTATTCGAGAACCTTAAAATTACAAGAGCCACTCAGTTGATCCTTGCCCTCAGTTATAAATTCAATCCTGTAAATCCCGAGAGGAGGTTCATCAGGCAGTATATACGAACCATATATAGAACCTGTTTTTGTTGGTATGATTGTTGTTTCATAAAAAACACTGTCGTCAGGCGCTTTTATATTGATCCTGCATAAGGAAAAATCTGGCGTGGAATATTTATCTCCCATATCAATTCTCGGGATTGCCTTAAAATATACTGTCTGGCTTGGTCTATAAACAGGTCTATCAGTATAACCATAAATCATTCGTATATCAGAAAACCCTCCCATCCGTGAGGATTTAGTATCTGAAATTGCAAACGACTTTCCACTTACAACAATAAACCTGTTAACATTATCAAAATCCACCTGGCCATTGATATCTGTTTTAATCTGGGTTTTAAGATTCCACAGATAGTCAAAAACAAACACTGAAACATCAGGCAAAACACTGTTCTTTACAGTAGAAAATACTGTGATATTACATCTGTCGTCACACACTTTTGAAATAAATCCAATATCAGAAACAAAAAACCATCCTCTTTGTTCAGAAAGACCTTCTGGCTTCAAAACAAAAACATAAGCGCCTTCAGGCAATTGTCCTAATGAAACATTTCTATCATAAAGTTCAGTTAATGGCGTAGGATACTTAATATCAAACTTCTTGCTGGAAACAGGGCTTTTACCTGTTAAATCAGCATTCATTAAGATTTCACTGATCTGAATATTTTTTGACTTTGACCTGTTGATTTCATTAAACAAATCAACCTCATATATATCAGCCGTGAAGTTTTCTATCCTGAATGCATTAAAGAATAGTTTTACTTTTTCCTCTGAGGTAAACAGCCATTCTCTCGAATTAAGATAAAAGTATTTTGATCTGAGTTTTAAGGGCATCTTCCCGATATCAGTAGTTTCCTTTGGTTTAAGATAAAACCCTTTTTCAGGACGCCCAGCCTCATAGCCCTGCCTATAGGCCTCTATCCTGTAAGAACCAGGTTTTAAGAAGTCAATAAAAAAATAGCCGGTTGCATCTGTTTTTGCTGAACCATAGGATTCTCCTGAGCAAGAAACATTTGCATCCTTAATTGGCTTTCCTGTTTCAGAATCAACAATAACTCCTTTAATACTTCCTGCATAAGAAAGATTAAAGTTTATTCCTGCTGTTTCCTTTCCATCTTCAACATCAATGTCTCTATAATCCTTTACAAAACCCGGTGCTTCAACATAAATATATGTTTTCCCTGGATTTAAGCCATCTATCTTATAAAACCCCTGTTTGTTTGTAATAACATATTTATCCCGGGACTTAAAAATCTTTGCGCCCACAACAGGTGTTCCTTCAGGATTATAAACAAATCCACTTATTGTGCCTGGCCTGTTCAAAACAATTTCGTAGTTGACAATTCCATATTTTGCCTGGTTAACCTGAATTCTTCCGAGGACATTATTACAGAAACCTTTTTTCTCGACAACCACTTTGTAATAACCTGTCTCAAGGCCATCAATACTAAACCTCCCATCTTTTTTAGAGACAGATATCTTAACAGGAACATCACCTGTTTGTGGAATTGCAAAAACACTGATTTTAGCGTCTGCGATTGGTTTATTGTCTATTGTCTTTATAATTCCTGTTATCGTGTCGCAAAAACCAGAAACAGAAAAAATAAAAACCAAAAGGAAAAGAATTTTCTTTTTCATTTTTCATCCTCTGTAAAGATTCTTGCACTAAACTTAAAAATTGTAATCCCACTGGTATCATTAATACCTGCATTTCTAAGACACATCTTAAATGCATACTCTGCTGTTTTTGCTTCTCTCGGTAAAACAAGACCCTGCTTTCCCTGTTTCTCAATGATAAGCCCTTCTTTTTCAGGATTATAGAAAAAAAGAGAAGGGATTTCAACTGGTCTATCAGGAATTGTTATCTGTATCCTGATATCTTTCATCTCACTTAAACTCACGGGTCTATATCTATAATCGCCTGCTACAGAGATAATTGAAAATTTTATAAGGTCTCCTGCGAGGGTTCCTGTTTCTGTCTTAAAACTACCAGAACATCCTCTTGTCTGATTACCTTTTTTTAAGGATACAAAAACAGGTATGGGGTTATTGAAAAAATCTGGTAAATTCTCGGGTATTATTTCAATGTGTTCAATGAGATATTTTTCGATTGCCTGTCTGCATATGGATATTGCTGTATCCTTAAAAAACAATGGGAACACAATACCCGCTGATACATAAAAGGTTATACAACATCTCGAAACTTTTGATTTTGCTATCATATCCTTACAAAGTATACTATATACTATGGATAACATCAAAGAAAATAAGAATCTTACCCTAAGGGTTGCATCTGCACAGATTAATTGTACTGTTGGGGACCTCGAGGGAAATGCTGCGAAGATTCTTGAATATACAAACAGAGCAAAAGATTCAGGTGTTGATATAATTGCCTTTCCCGAACTCGCGATAACAGGATATCCTCCTGAGGATCTTTTGTTAAAACAGTCATTCATAAATGATTGTATAGAAACACTATCTCATATCGCAGAGCAAATAAATGATATTGTTGCTATAATTGGATTTGTAAACAGAGAAAAAACCTGTCTTTTTAATGCTGCGGCTGTAGTTAACCAGAAAAAAATAAAAGCAATCTATCATAAGATACTTCTTCCAAACTATGGTGTTTTTGATGAGATGAGATACTTTACACCTGGAAGTGAAAGCCCTGTATTCCGGATTTCAATCGAACACAAAGGATGTGTTTTTGGAATAAGTATCTGCGAGGATATATGGCGTGATAATGGCCCAACAGTAAAACAAACAAAATCAGGGGCATCAATAATTTTTAATATCAATGCATCACCCTATCATATGGGAAAAATTAAAGAAAGAGAAAAGATTGCAACCACTGTGGCGAAAAAAAACAACCTCTTCCTTGTTTATACAAACCTTGTTGGTGGACAGGATGAACTTGTTTTTGATGGTCAGAGTTTTGCTGTTTCGCCAGATGGCAAAATCATCTCGAGAGCAGAAGCATTTAAGGAACAGATTCTTATTACAGATATCCAGGTTAAAGCAAGAAAATTCAAAAATCCTGCGCATTTTATAATCGAAGGAAAAAAGAAAAAAAACATTCAGACAATAATCTCAAAACCTCTTCCACCTGAAGAAGAGGTGTATAAAGCGCTTCTTCTCGGACTTACTGATTATGTTGAAAAAAATAACTTTAAAAAGGTTGTTATTGGACTAAGCGGAGGAGTTGATTCTGCGATTGTTGCTGCTCTCGCTGTAGATGCTCTTGGTAAAGAAAGGGTTGTTGGAGTATTTATGCCAGGAAGATATTCCTCTAACCAGTCAGAAATAGATGCAAAAAAACTCGCAGAAAATCTTGGTATACAATTTCTCGTTATCCCTATTGAGGAAATTTTTGTTGCATACCTGAATGCACTGAATCAATATTTCAGTGGAACAATTGTTGATATTACAGAGGAAAATCTTCAGGCAAGGATAAGGGGAAATATTCTTATGGCTCTCTCCAATAAATTTGGATACCTTGTGCTGACAACTGGAAATAAGTCAGAAATGAGCACAGGTTATGCAACATTATATGGTGATATGGCTGGTGGATTTGCTGTTATAAAGGATGTTCCCAAAACACTTGTTTACAGGATAGCAAGATACAGAAATTCCATAGACAATGTTATTCCAGAAAATATCCTTTTAAGAGAACCAACTGCTGAACTCAGACCAAATCAAAAGGATTCAGATACACTACCGGATTATGATATCCTCGATAAAATCTTGAAGATGTACGTTGAAGAAGATAAGAGTATTGATGCAATAATAAAAACCGGTTTTGACGAACAGATTGTTAGAAAAATAGTAAAAATGGTCGACAGAAGCGAATATAAAAGACGACAGGCACCACCAGGCATAAAAATTACACCCCGCTCATTCGGCAAAGATAGAAGGATGCCAATCACCAATAAATACCATCTTTAGTTTCACAGGTACCATCACAAAGGGAAAAATCCCCCCAACTTCCTTTACAAATAAAGGGAAATAATATATTTATGATGTTATAAAAGGATACAGGACTAAAATCCATCACTACGTTTTTCTCATTTCGCATTGAATATCTTCCTAAAAATCTACCCAATAAAAATTCGCTTTATAAGGTTATACTGTTCAGTTTTCTGCAGATTTTTTAAGAAGGAAAGATATTGTTTTCTGAAAACAATACTCCCGGCAATGCACAAAATTCCCCCAATAAGAGATGCTTTTTGTACCCCGATTGCATTCCCGAGGACCCCTGCAATATATGAACTAATAGGTTGCGTGCCTGTAAAAGCAAGGGTATGAAAACTCATAACCCTGCCCCGTTTTTCATCAGGAACAAGGGTCTGTAATATAATATTTGCTGTAACAAGTTGCAACACCATACAGGTCCCGACTATTACAAGAAGCACAAGTCCTACCCAGAGGTTTCTACAGTATGAAAATAGAATGAGTGCTATGCCGAAAAAAATTCCTGCTGTGTGTATAAGTTTGCCAAGACCTTTATGAACAGGTCTTGAAGCAAGATATATTGCCCCGATAATTGCGCCAACACCTCCACTACTAACAAGAAAACCCAGTGTTCTTGCATCTCCATGGAAAATTTCCTTTGCAAAAACAGGCATCAACACACCGTAGAACATCCCAAATATACTAAAGTATGCAACATATAAAACAACTGTACGAATTGGAGTAAAATTTTTAACATATCCAATACCCTCTTGTAATTTCTTTACAATACTCTCCCTGTCCATATTAGAGTTATTTGTCGTTGTATATGAAACATTCATCATTAAAAGTGCTGCAATTACTGCAGTATAACTAATTGCATTGATGAGAAAACATATACCCTCGCCCACAGCAGCAATAAAAATCCCGGCAAGAGACGGACCAATTAATTTTGTACCATTGACGAGAAAAGAATTAAGGGCAATTGCATTTGGTAAATCTTCCTTTTTTTCTACAACATTAACAACAAATGATTGCCTTGCCGGAATATCAAATGCATTAATTGCACCGAGTACAAATGAAAGAACCAGTATATGACTAACCCTGACTATACCTGCAAGGGTTAATATCGCAAGTAAGAATGCCTGGACCATTGCAAAAGATTGTGTAATAAGAAGAATTCTAAATCTGTTTGCTCTATCCGCGACATATCCACCAAACAGCGAAAACAGCATTACAGGCAAGGTTCCGAGCGCACCTGCAACACCCAGTATATATGATGAATTACTCAATTTATATACAAGCCAGCCAACAGTTACTGATTGCATCCAGGTACCAATAAGAGAAAGGCCATTTCCAAAGAAAAAAAGCCGATAATTACGGTTTTTAAGAGATCTAATAGTACTTAATAAGTTTGAGTTTGCCATTGGTTTTCTTATAGTGGAAAATTTTCGTCCTATATATAACCACATATACCTGATTTTATCAATCCCTGCTTTTGACCTTCCCCCTATAAAAGGTAAAATATCTTTATGAAATATTTTGTGTATATTCTAATTTTAGTACTCGGATTTCTTATAGGCAGTACCTGTGGTGAAATATTACGACTTCTTTTACCTATAAGATATGCAGGACTTCAAATTTTTACACAGGGCTATTTGGCAGGATTTGCACCGGTTGGCATCGAACTCAAAATAGCCCATATTGATTTTGGAATAAAAGTACTTGTTAATTTTTTCTCCTGGGTAGGCCTTTTTGTTGCATCTTTGTCTGTGCTAATAAAAGAACTTACCTCAAAGCAGTAGTCAACCTGTATGATAAAAAAATTCTTTATCAGGGTGTATGGATGTCAGATGAATTTTGCTGATGCCGAGAGGTTGCGAAGAGTCCTTGTAGGTTCAGGGTGGAAGGAAACAGAAAATCCTGAAGAAGCAAGTGCCCTTCTTGCAATAAGTTGCAGTATAAGGCAAAAAGCAGAAAATAGGGTACTGTCTTTTCTTTCAAGTTACAAACATCTCAAAAAAAAGGGTACAGTTTTATGTTTGCTTGGCTGTACTGCAAACCTGTATGGAGAAGAAATTCTGAAAAGATTTCCTTTTATAGATGTTGTCTGTGGTCCAAACCATATCTCATATATTCCACAAATCCTTGAAAACCCCATCACTAAAAAAATGGTTTTAACAGGTGAAAACAGCTCGCCCTTTATGGAACTTGTAGAATCAAATGAAGAAACATCAATGATGATACCAATAACAAAGGGATGTAATAATTTTTGCTCATATTGTGTTGTGCCAATGGCAAGAGGTAGATTGCAAAGTAAAGATCCACAAAAAATTCTTAAAGAAATTAAAAGTTCAGTAAATAGAGGAGTAAGATATGTGGTTTTACTCGGTCAAAATGTGAACGAGTATGGTAAGGATTTTAAGAACAAGTGTGATTTTGGAGATTTACTTTCTGATGTCTGTAAGATTAATGGATTATTAAGAGTAGGATTTTTAACCTCTCACCCAGAGGACACAAGCAAAAAAATTTTACAGATTATGGCCGAAAACCAAAATGTTATAAGACGACTCCACATTCCTTTGCAAAGCGGGTCAAACAAAATCTTAAGAAATATGAACAGAAAATATACTGTGGAAAAATTTCTCAATGTTGTTGAAATGGCAAGAAATTTAATGCCTGATATTTCTATTACATCTGATATTCTTTTAGGATTCCCTGAAGAAACAGATTCAGATTTCAATGAAACACTAAAAATTGTTGAGAAAGTAAGATTCAGTGAACTTTATATCTTTAAGTATTCACCAAGGCCTGGCACAAAGGCATACCTGTTGAAGGATAATGTATCAAAAGAAGAAAAAGAACACAGGCATAGAACCTTACTTGAGACACAGAAAAAAATAAGCAATGAAATTATGCAATCATTCTCAGGGAAAACATGTGAGGTTTTTATTGAGAGAAAAAGCATAAAAAAACAAAACCATTTTATTGGAAAAAATATACAGGATTTTCCTGTAATATTGGAAGGTACTGAAGATATAATAGGGAAAATCGTAAGGACAAAAATTTTTAACCATTCGGATGGGTTTCTCTGCGGCTCAAAACTTGAAGAATACCAATAGCAGCAAGGCTGACAATCCCGAGAAAAATTGCGAAAAATGCCTTTTCAAGCGGAATTTCTTCAGGTACTTCATACCCTTGTTGTAAAACATCTACTGAGTTTGCATGTATATCAATATCTCCGGCATGCTGACCACATTGTCTGTGGAATACACCTGTTATTCTAACATAATCACCCTGCACCTCGTACCTTCCAAGAAACCTGATTTTCGCCTTTTCTACTACTGGGCACCATATACCAATTGCAGATTCAGAATCAAGGAGATTTACCCAAAATCCATCACTACCCTCGATAATATCACCCACAAGTTCTCCTTCAACCTGTACAATCCTTCCATCAAATAAGGTCGGATTTGTGATAAGTGCTGAAACATTTGTTCTGTCCCCTCCGTAAAGAAAAATTATCCTTCCAAACAACAGGCCTATAAAAATAATCTTTATTTTTTTCATCTTTTCACGGTTTTAACAAAAAACCTTATAAGAATAAATATTGCAAAAAATTCAAGTCGTCCTGTCCACATCTCAATAATATACCATACCTTAAGAAATGCTGGCATTGAGGGACTTGTAATGCCGACGGATAATCCAACATTAGCCGCAGCGGAAACTGATTCAAATAAACCATTGAAAAAACCATACCCGAAAAATGAGGCAACAACAGCACCAGAAAGATATAGAAGAATATAACAAACCGTAATAATCATTGCGGTTTTTACCATTGTATCATCTATTGAAATTTCTCTCTGATGATGAAAAAATTCCTTTATATAGGAACTTTCTGGATATGCAAGCCTGCGGACCTCCCTTTTTATTGACTTATAAAGAAGACCTATCCTGAAAACCTTTATGCCACCCGCGGTTGAGTTTGTACAACCACCGATACCCATAGCAACAATAACACCAAACAAAGCAAGTTCTGGCCAGTTCGCAAGTTCAGATGAATAGATATTATTGTACCCAACTCCTGTATGTCCTGAGATAAGTTGATAAAATGTTGTCCTGAAGAATGAAAATGCATCGCTAAAGAGGGATGCCTGTCCTGAAAAACCAACAAGAACAATGAAATAAGTAAAAAATATTGTGGACATAAGAACCTTTACCTCAAAATCCTCCCTCAGTTCACTGAATTTTCCTGTCCATACAGCATAATGTACACCAAAACTTGTTGCTCCGAGGAGAATGATAATTATCGTGATAAGTTCAAAAAAAGGACAATGATAGTAAATAATATTTAATGATTGAGGCGCAAATCCTGCTGTATCCCATCCAGCCATAAATATACAGATACCATGAAATAATGCCCTCGGGAGGCTAACCTTATGAAATAACAATACAGTAGCCAGCATTAATGACCCTATAACAAGATATGTAAGGCTAACCATCCAAATAAATTTTGCAGTTGTAATACTGTTAGGCAAAATCTTATCATCTCTCGCCTCTCCAACATAAATACGAAGGGCATCTCCTCCCCTGAAAAAGAATACAAGAGCAACAAGAATAATACCCTGCCCACCAAGAAAACACATTAAGTGTCTCCAGATATTATGGGCATATGACATATGATCAAGATCCTGAACAAGCACAAGACCTGTGGTTGCATATGCACTCATTGATTCAAAACAGGCATCAAGATAACATCCATAATGGCCGCTGAGAAACAGAGGAAGAGCAGAAAAAAACATTGCAAGCAACCACGACAGGGAAACAATAATCATTCCCTGTCTCCAGTTTATCTCCTGGAGATATGGAGAAAAATAAAGAAGAATAGAAGCAAATGCAAAACAGGCGATAATTGATATAAAAAAGTCAATCACCGCACTGATTTCTCCGCAGATTAATCCTATAAATATTGGGATAATCTGCACCATTCCAAAAGCAATAAAAATCTTTCCGATGTGGTGAGATACAACAGTAATATCATCTTTACTAAAATCAGGAATCATCTAAAAGATATCTCCGAAATAAACATAATCAAACAAAAAAGAAAAGCAGAAATTGTAACAATTAATGGATAAATAAGTTCTATAGATATTCCTATGATGCCCTTTTCGAGCATTCTAATATATTTTATTAATCTTTTCTTCATATTACATCTTGCCTATTAAAGAATTAAGAACATCTCCTTCGTCCTCAACCTTTGTAAGAGCAACTATTTCGTCCCCTTCCTGAAAAACAAAATCTCTATCAGGAACAATCAGATGGTCTTTTCTTAAAACAGCCACGATAATACTTTCAGCAGGTAAAGAAATTTCTTTCAAACTTTTTTTAACTATTGGTGCTTCTTCGGGAAGATCTATTCTTACCAGAGATAACTGTCCCTTCTTAAAAGCACAAAGATTTATCATATCTTCGAGAGAAACCTCTTCCTCTATTATCTTGGCGATAACCGCTGTACTATCAATGGCAATATCAACACCGAGTTGAAAGAATATTTTTTCATTCTTAGGGTCATTAACCCTCGCAACTGTCCGTTTAACCTTGAAGATATCTTTTGCAATCTGGCATATAACAAGATTATCTTCATCCTCACCTGTCACGGCTGCAATCACATCGCATTCCTTAATACCCGCCTGTGTAAGAATATCTGTTTGACATCCATCACCATTAATAACAAGCATGTTTTTGTTTCCTGCGATTGATTCGGTAACCTCCGCATTTTTTTCGACCAATGAAACATAGTGAGACCTTGCAAGCCTTTCTGCAAGAAAATATCCTACTTTTCCACCACCAACAATAATAATCTTCATTGTATCTCCAGTATTCTTTTAATTTTCTGTGCATTCTTCATCCTGATAATGCCAATAACAATATCCCCCTCTTTTAAGACATACCCATCATCTGGAATTATTGGACCATCCTGTTTTATTATAAGAGCAACCTTAAAATCTCCAGGGATATTCAGGTCAGAAGCCTTTCCACCAGATTTGTTTTTGTCAATAATAACCTCAATAAAACCTACCTCGCCACTCTCCACAATATAGGTTGTTGTTCCTTTTTCAATCAACTTATCCCTGATTATCGCTGCAACAAGTCGTTGACCACTAATTACATCATAACCAAGTTTTCTGTATATCTCATTTTTTTCAGGATCAACAATCCTGAGGATACACTTGTTTATGTCAAACATCTTTTTTGCAATCTGGCCAACAACAATATTAACATTATCATCATCTGTAACAGCAGCAATACCATCGCACGCTTCTATTCCTGCCTCTTTCAACACATCAAGGTTTATACAATTCCCTACAATGGTTATACCATTAAAAACCAGACCGAGGAACTTGAAACTCTCGGGATTCTTATCAATAACAACAACATTATGGTCTTCTGAAAGATACCTGGCAAGTTGACTGCCTACTTTTCCACACCCTATAATGATAAAGTGCATAGTTTTCCCTTTTAATGTAATAGTTTATTTAACCTATTATCAATATTTTGTTTATTCTCCTCAATACCTTTGGTAGATTTGTATCATTCTGTTTTTTCAAGGATCTTCCATCTGGCCTTCCCCCCGAGAGAAATAACCCTTATATATCCTTTAATATTTTCTGTTTTTATCAATTTTGCCCATGCATTTACAATCTTTTTATGGTCATCAAAACAAAAAGCAACAACAGATGGCCCTGCACCACTCAAACAGCATCCTGCAGCACCTACACTGATAGCAACCCTGTATAAAGGATCGAAGTGCGCGTACAGTTTTTTTCTATAAATCTGATGCAGACGGTCATCAGTTCCAATAATCAAAAGTTTTCTGTTTTTTTCAAGAAAGCCAGATGGTATAAAACAAGCACGGGATATATTATACACAGCATCCTTTAATGATACCTTTTCAGGCAGTATTTCTCTTGCTTTTTTTGTCTTAAAAGGTTTTTCTGAAATAAAAAAAACCCCCTTTATTTCTTCTGGTATCTCCATTTTTTTCCAGATAGGCATTCCATTATTTTCCGCAATTATAACCAATCCTCCAAGTAAACTGGGTGCCAGGTCATCGAGATGTCCTTCAAATGTTTTTCCAATTCTCAAAACCTGTACTGGCTCAATTTTTTTATTTGAAAATATAAAACCAGCAATAACCCCTGCAAGAACTGCTGTTCCACTGCTACCAAGCCCTCTACCAACAGGGATATTATTTTTTATGTCTATGTGAACTGGAGGAACATCTTTATTAAGAATTCTGCAACTTTCAATGAACACCTTAAGACAAAGATTTTTATCATCTCCTTCAATATCAGGATCTGTCACAGAAACAGAAAAATCTTTTGATTTTTCAAAGATAAAATCATTAAACAATCTAATGCTTAAACCCATGCAATCAAAACCACTGCCAATATTTCCTATACATCCAGGAACAGAGATTTTTATTTTTTTAATCATATTTTAAGGAGGTAATATGGTTTAGCCTTCTATACGAATAATCTGTGTTGGATGTCTGATACAGGATAGTTTATCTATTGTAGATACTGCCTTTTGAAGGTTCTTTTCAATTGCAGCGTGGGTAAGCATTACAATAGGCACTGCGTGTTCAGGATTTTCTTCCTTCTGGATAACTGACGCAATACTTATCTTGTTTTTCCCGAGAATATTTGCAATACTTGCAAGCACTCCATGCCTGTCGATAGCAGTAAAACGAAGGTAATACCTTGTTTTAAGTTCATCGGATGATTGAAATTTAACATGTGGATTAATAATAAATTGTTCGGATAGATATGAACCTAAATATAATTTCCTTCCAATTTCCATGATATCAGCGATAACTGCACTCGTGGCTGCTTTTCCTCCTGCACCCTCTCCGTATATCAGGGTTTTACCAAAAAGATCACCTTCAAAATAAACAGCATTATAAACACTTTCAACATCAGACAACATATGATTTACAGGTATAAGAGCAGGATGCACCTTTAAGAAAACTGTATCATCCAATCTTTTCCCTATTGCAAGCAACTTAATCTTATAGCCAAGTTCTCGAGCAAAATCAATATCCTGCGGCTCTATTCTTTCTATACCCTCGATCAAAAAATCCCTGTCTAAAATTCCACACTGAAATGCATAGGTTGAAATAATTACGAGTTTCTGGGCACTGTCTTTACCAGAAATATCCAGAGACGGTTCACTTTCTGCATACCCAAGAGATTGAGCGGATTTCAATGCATCAGAAAATGTCTGGTGTTTTTCAGTCATTGAAGAAAGTATATAATTTGTTGTGCCATTTAGTATACCAATAACAGAATTGATTCTATTACCAATAAAACTTTCTCTCAACATCTTTATCACAGGGATTGCACCTGCAACACTTGCCTCGAAGCCAAGATAAGAACCACTGGTATCCGCGAGAGTTAAAAGTTCAGTAAGTTTCTTTGAAAGTAAAAATTTATTGGCAGTAACAACTGCTTTCCCCTGTCTTAAACTCTTTTTTATAATCTCATATGCAGGATGGAACTTTCCAATAAGTTCAACAACAATATTAATCTCGGGGTCATTAATAATATCATTGTAGTCATTTGTTCTCATTGATACAGGTGGCATCCAATCCCTTTTATTATCCCAATTGACATCGCAGATTTTCTTAATATGAAAATCTATTCCAGTGCGGTCGGCAAAAAACCTGTTTTTTTTCTGCAAAACTGCAGCAGTATTGCTACCAACTGTGCCATAGCCAATAATTCCAATTGAAATTTTTTTTCTCATGTTCAACGATATAGATTTACGGGCTGGAAACTTCTGCCGATGTTTGAAACATATGCCTGACTCTGGACATCGAGAATGTTTTTCTCACGGTTTATATCTGACCTTGCCTTACCCGAAGCAACAATTGATTTTGCTTGTTTCAAATATGACTTGCTAAGGGTATAGTTAATTTCAGGGCTATCCCCTTCACTGGCTTTTTTAGATGTAATCTCGGCTAATTCAAGCAAAACAGTGTATTCATTCTGAAATGTTTTTTTCCACAATCTATCCCATCTTGACGCAATCTCTGGATACCTCGGTATTTTCTTCAACTGGTTTCTTACAGGAAGATAAGCATATATGTCATCAATCTTTTCGAGTTTTGAAAGTTGCGCCATTGCTATTGCGAGATTCATTTCTCTTAGTATCCTATCAATCTCATCAGTAGACAGGTTATAGGCAAGGGCAATCTTTTTTGCTTTTTCCGCAAGTTCACGAACAAGTGAATATTTTCCTCTTTTAAGAGCATCCCTCATCTGTGCTATAAGATCTCCAATCTGTTTCTGCGCCTGTTCAAGTTCCCTTCTTTTCTGTTCTTCTGCAAGTTTTTGCTTTCTTATCTCTTCTTCTTTTTGCTTCTGCTCCGCAAGATATTTTTGATATGCCGTGTACTTTTTATAACCAATATATCCTCCACCGACCAGAATCACAAAAACAATCAAAAGAACCAACATCTTTTTCCAGGACGAACCCTTACCTTTTTTATTTTTTCTATTTGCCATAGTCCTTATTATACATACAATAATAAAAAAAGGTCAAGTTTCTGACATCTATGGGAATATCATGGGTATCCATTCACACATAGATAAAATGTGCAAATATCCAGTAAACACTATAAATACCAATTGCAAAATTAAAAATGTAGTGAACACCTTTATGGTGCGATATATTTATGCTGTTATGAAAACACACGGGACTGAAGTCCCTCACTACATTTCCCTCATAAACTCCTTTCTGTATATTTTTATTTATTTACAGTTTCCTGATTATCTATGCAGAAGTTGAGATACATAGGTAACACCTCAATGGTCTTGGAAAAGGTATCAGATATTGGTAAAATAAGGGATG
>MWDQ01000134.1 GCA_002070645.1 candidate division TA06 bacterium ADurb.Bin131 | reverse complement strand
GACAATCAACTGTTTTTGTTAATCCCGAGCGCTTGTCTTTTACAACAGTATTCCCTGTTGAAAATAGTGCGACAGGGATTTTTAATTTAACAAAAGGTTGAAAAATGGAAATAAAAAGCATATTAATCATAGGAGCAGGCACAATGGGTTCAGGGATTGCGCAATGTATTGCTGAACATGGAATGCGTGTTTTTATTCTTGACTCTAATCCTGAAATTGTAAAAAAAGCAGTATCAAAAATTAGTGAAAGATTACAGAGAGCCGTTGATTCAGGTGAAATAACATCTGATCACAGAAAGGAAATTTTCGAAAAAATCTGTATTGTTGAAAATCTTAACCAGGCGGAAGATGCAGATTTTGTTATTGAGGCAATCATAGAGGACATCGAAAACAAGAAAAATCTTTTTAATCGCCTTGATAAAATCTTTTCAAATGATATTGTTCTTGCATCAAATACCTCATCCCTCAGCATAAGCGAAATAGCAAAATCAGCCAATCATCCAGAAAGAATTGCAGGAATGCATTTTTTTAATCCAGCATACAAAATGAAACTTGTTGAGGTTGTAAAAGGTATAAAAACATCCAGAGATACAATTGAAAAAACAAAAAAACTTGCTAATATCCTCGAGAAGATACCTGTTGAAGTAAATGATACACCTGGCTTTATTGTAAATCGGATTCTTATTCCAATGATAAACGAGGCGGCTTTTGCGCTTCAGGATAATGTTGCTGATAAAGAATCAATAGACACTGCAATGAAATTAGGAGCAGCACATCCAATGGGTCCTCTTGCGCTTGCAGATCTTATTGGGATTGACGTGTGCCTGCATATCATGGAATCCCTCGAAAAAAACCTTAATAATCCCAAGTACAAACCCTGTGAACTTCTCAAACAGATGGTAAAAGAAAACAAACTCGGGAGAAAAACAGGACAGGGTTTTTATACCTATAAAAAATAAGCCAGCAGAAAAAGATAAAAATTGGAATTCAAGGTAAAACTCGAAAATAGAATTTATAGAAAGATAAAATCGCAACCAGTTGGATTTGGTTTTCCTGTTGCCCTACCAATTTTGGGAAGGAATGTTCTGGTACTGGGAAATAACAAAAGATAATGAAGTGAAAAGATTTTATCTTCAGCAAGCAGAATGGAGGTGCGACTTAAAAAAGGTTGCCAGACCATTTAAGGCAGCATTTAGTGCATCAAGCTGGGTTATTGGCTGGGTTCATTCAATGTATTTTATAAAGATTGCTTTTGACAAAAAAATTATCAGGAATGAAGACATATCAATGTGATTAAGATAAAGAAGATTTCTATTCTTCTTCTTTATTCTGAATGGGTTTACCCGGGGTTTTTTTTCGAGATTTCTTCTCCTTTACAGGTTTTATTGAGAGGGCTTTAAGGTTTCCATCTGTTGTTTGTCTGTAAACAACAGATACCTTATCACCTTTTGCAATGGTCTTGATTCCAACAGGAGATATAAAAAATTTAGTTTCAGTACCTGAATCATCCTTAATAGTAAAAATAAAGTGTTTTGTATCCACACAGGATATTTCTCCCTGGTTTTTTAATGACTTTTCAACAGACGATTGTTTTTGTTTAGTATCCTTTGCATATAAAGTTGTGAAAACAAAAAACAAAACAAGAAAAACTATCAATAATTTCTTCATCTTCTCTCCCTGAAGTATCTTTGGTAGTGCCAAAATTAAAAGTGCTTCTGTTTTTTCATTGTTCTGACAATTTTTTGTGATTATGTTATATTTTACTACACTTAACAAAGGATGAGATATGGCAAATCACCCGAATGTCGTTTTTGTTTTTGCAGACCAGATGCGGGCTCAGGCAACTGGTTTTGCAGGAGACCCAAACGCTATAACTCCAAACCTCAATGCTTTATCTCTAAAAAGCATTGTTTTTACAAATTCAGTTGCAGGATGTCCTGTTTGCAGTCCATACAGGGCAAGTTTAATCACAGGCCAATATCCACATACGCATGGTGTATTTCTTAATGATGTGTATCTTCAACATAAGGCAGTTTCAATTGCTGACGCCTTTAATGACGCAGAGTACCAAACTGCCTGGATTGGTAAATGGCACATTGATGGCCATGGAAGAACAAGGTTTACTCCCCCTGAAAGAAGGCAGGGCTTTAAGTTCTGGAGAGCAGTTGAATGTACCCATGACTATAATCACTCTGTTTATTATGCTGACAGGGATGAAAAATTGTACTGGGAAACATATGATGCAATTGCTCAGGCAAAGGAAGCACAAAGGTATATATATGAACATAAAGGATGTCCATTTGCTCTTTTTGTATCGTGGGGGCCTCCTCATGACCCTTATGACACAGCCCCTGAAGAATTCAAAAAACCATTTAATCAAGAAAAACTGATACTGAGAAAAAATGTTCCGTCTGAATCTGAGAAAAAAGCAAGAGAATGGATTTCAGGTTATTATTCACATATTGCTGCACTCGACTATGCCATGGGTCTTATTCTCGAGGCAATAAAACAATGTGAGATTGTAAATGAAACAATTGTTGTTTTTACATCTGACCACGGGGATATGCTTGGCTCTCAGGGTAAATTTCATAAGCAAAAGCCCTGGGATGAGTCAATCCGTGTCCCATTTCTTTTAAGATACCCGGCGTTATATGGAAACAAACAAAGGATATTTTCAACCCCATTTAATGCACCTGATATTATGCCAACCCTTTTGGGTTTATGCGGAATAGAAATACCCAGGACTGTTGAAGGCAAGGATTTTTCTAAGGCAATAGCCGGAAATCAGAATCCTCCTGAGGATTCAGCAATTATCTCTTGCTACGCACCTTTTGGACAATGGACAAGAAAGGATGGAGGAAGAGAATACAGGGGTATTCGTACAGACAGATTTACATATGTTCGAGATTTGAATGGTCCTTGGCTTTTATACGATAACCTTCAAGACCCATATCAGATGAATAACCTTTGTGGTATTTCTGAGTATTCCCAACTCCAGATGCAACTTGATTCAGTTTTGAAACAAAGGTTAAATGAAACTAAAGATGAGTTTTTACCAGCAGAATATTATATTAAAAAATGGGGTTATACTGTTGATGAAACGCTAACAGTGCCATACTGGCTTTTTGATTAACAAAATATCTCTGGAAGATAATTATTGAAAAGGCGTATAAAAAATTCAGGCAGAATGAGGAAATAACAAAAAAGTGGAGAAAAGATGAAAAATATAAGAGATATCAGCGGGAAACTGGAACCTTTTATTGATAACTGGCTTATTTCAGAAATTAAGGGCATGGGGTTAAAACTTCATAACCCTCAACCTGAAGAGGTTGTGATGGAGTTTAATAATCCCTGGGAAGGAAGTACCAGCGCATATATTACAATTTTTAAGGACAAAAATGTTTTTCGTATGTACTATAGAGGTTCAAACTATGATATTGATACAAAGGTAGCATACAACCAGTTTACCTGCTATGCTGAAAGTTCTGATGGTATACACTGGACAAAACCAGAAATGAATCTATGCGAATTTAATGGCTCAAAAAGAAATAATATTATTTGGGTTGGTGCGGGTTCACACAATTTCACCCCATTTCTCGACACAAACCCCGATATAAAAGATAATGAAAGATATAAAGCCCTTGGTTCTGATGAGGGTGGACTTTTTGCCTTTGTCTCAGGTGATGGAATAATCTGGAGATTATTCAAAAATAAACCCATTATTACAAAAGGTGCATTTGATTCTCAGAATCTTGCCTTCTACGATAGCGTGAATAAAAGATATCTTGAATATCACAGAGGATGGAGTGAAGGTGGGTTTAACGGTATAAGAGATATAATGGTATGTACCTCTGATGATTTTGAGAACTGGTCAGAACCAGAATTTCTTATATATGAAGATTCCTCACAGGAACATCTTTATACAAATGCAATAAAACCATATTTCCGTGCTCCGTACATTTATCTCGGATTTCCCAAGAGATTTATACCTGAAAGGAATAAAACAAAACATCCAGTAGATGGTGTTTCTGATGGATTATTTATGTCGAGTAGAGATGGACTACACTGGAAAAAATGGCAGGAGGCATTTATCAGGCCAGGTATCCAGCCAGAAAGATGGGTAAACAGAAACAATATGACTGCCTGGGGAATTATTACAACAAAATCCAGATTAAACCCTGATGTAGACGAAATTTCACTCTATTCAAGCGAGGGATACTATACTGGGAAAAATCGTTTGAGAAGATACACAATAAGAACAGATGGTTTTGTATCAATAAACGCGAGCGCAAAAGGTGGCTATCTCATTACACATCCATTAGTATTCAGTGGAAAAAATCTTGTGATAAATTACTCAACATCTGCAGCAGGGAAAATTCTGGTTGGCATTATGGATGAAAATAAAAGATACATATCAGGTTTTTCAGTAGATGATTGTATTGAAACCTATGGAGATTCTATTGAAGAAACAATAAGATGGAAATCAGGAAGCGATTTGAGCAAACTAAAAGGAAATCCTGTACGACTTCATTTTTTAATGTATGATGCTGATTTATATTCAATTTGTTTCAAAGATAAAACATAAAATGTTTTCTTTTTTTTGAAAGGAAGTAGGGTGTAATGGAAATAAATCAAGGATGTTAGCAGCAAATCTGTCAAGAATCAAGAGTTGACCCCGTACATTTAACAAGATGAATGCGAAGGTTGTATACTAAATTGGGAAATAAAACCATGAAAAGGGGGTGAGAAAAATGAGAAAAAATGGATTTACTCTTATTGAACTTCTTGTGGTTATAGCAATTATAGCAATTCTTGCTTCAATGCTTTTGCCTGCATTAAGCAAGGCAAGAGAAAGGGCAAAGATGGCAACCTGCATTAATAACCTTAAACAGATATCACTTGCAATAAAGATGTATGCTGAGGACTATGATATTCCGAGGATGCCTGCTTCTGTTCCTCTTGCAGGTAGTGTCAGAGGTTCCTGGTATGGTGCGCTTTATGATCTCGGCTATGTGAAGAGCTGGGGAGTATTCAGGTGTCCATCTGATACGAGAAAATTAAACTGGACAAGAGCTGGGATTGACGCTGATTGGAGGGCAGTTTCGTATTCGATGAATTCAAATCTTGCTTCTGGTAGTGATTACACCTATAGTGTCGCGAATCCTGACTTTGATGGTACGATGTACATCCACTGTGCAATGAATGTTGGCCCAACTTGGCATGGCTATGGAGATGGTTCTCCGGTCTATTACTGGTATAGAGACACTGTTACGAACAAAGGTGGGGTAAAGGGTGTGGGTGTTTCTCATGCAGGTATGGTTCCAGTAATTTTTGCAGACCTGCATGTAGGTACCTTACCCTTTGAGGTTCTTGTTAATTCTTGCAGTGCATCCTCATATGGATGGGGTCCATGGTCACTTACAAAGGGTGATTAAAAGGAGGTGAGAAAAATGAAAAAAAATGGATTTACTCTTATTGAACTTCTTGTGGTTATAGCAATCATAGCAATTCTTGCTTCAATGTTATTACCTGTATTAACAAGAGCAAGGCAACAGGCAAAGATGTCTCTGTGTGCGGCAAACCTTAAACAGATTGGTCTTGCTGTTCAACTTTACCTGGATGATTATAATGAATACTGGTATCCTATCTGTAGGGGATTTAAGACCAATGATGCTGGTGGTACTGGAACTGATTTCAACTGGACATACACTGAAGCGCCCTATGGAGGTGGTTCATGGCTTATGTCTGGTTTTCTTGATACAATGCTGCAAAAAGGATATCTTCAGGGTAGTATTACATGGAGAGATAATACCAAATTTACAGCAACATTCGGTGGTGTAACAAATAAGTTTTATGCATTATCAACCGGAGTGGTTAATTGTCCTTGTATTGATAACAATGAAAGATGGTTTAAGTCAGGTTATAGCGGACAGATTGACTATGGATACAACAGAAATCTTCCTATTTATACAATAAAACTTGGTAAGGTTCCAAGACCATCAGAAACAGCATTGTTTTGTGAATCCACCTTTGCAGAAAAC
>MWDQ01000133.1 GCA_002070645.1 candidate division TA06 bacterium ADurb.Bin131 | reverse complement strand
CCAGAAAAACCTTTCTTTGCATAAGCAAATCTATGAATTTATCAGGGTCATGCTCATCCAATGCCTTTCTGGTCAATTCAATATAATCTTCTATATAAGATGCGTCCACAACACAAATCCCCTTAAAAATATTATCGACAATTCGATGGATTTATTAACTAAAGTTTCACATTTATTTTCTACTCCTGCATCAGTATAACATCTTCAACTTTTTCCATTTTTTATTGAATCAATACATGCATTTGCCACTTTAATAACACTCTCAAAAAATATATCATCCGACATTATTTGGTTAAGAATCCTTTTAGTCTCTAAAATTTTATTTTTAATTTTCATTCGATCCATATCTTTGTCCATCAAATACAATTAATCATATTGCCATTCCTGCTTAATATCATGCAAAAAAGACCTAACAGGAATTTGCTAAAAATTATGATATATGCTTGATTTTTTGCATAATCTCCTTTGCCGATGCATTGTCTGGGTCAACAACAAGAACCCTTTCAATGAACATGAGTGCATCATCCAACTGACCATTCTGCAAACAAAGGCTACCCATTATAAGCAGGGTATCTATATCATCCCTTTCTTCTTCAAGAACAATGCCATAATATTTTATTGCCTCTTCTATGTTCCCCGATTCAAGCATGATATCTGCTATGTTCTTTAATGCATCTGTTTTTTTCGGGTCTAACTCGATAGCCTTTTTTAAAAGGTCAATGGCTTTGTCTTTGTCCCCCTTTATATAATGCAATACTCCCATATCGTTGTAAGTTTCTGCATACAAAGGGTCAATTCGAGAAACCAGTTCGAGTTTATCGAGCGCATTGTCAATATCATCATTTTCCTTCATTTTTATTGCCTGTTTATAATAGTATTCAACCATAATGGGAATTTGATTTTTTTTATTATAAACAAGGTTCATAACTGATTCAGGATCGGAAAGCTCAATATAATGTCTTTTTTTATCAAATCCTCGGGATACTATTTTATTAAAATCAAAATATTCGCCATATTTTAAATGCTCTGGTAAATCCCATTTCTTTTTAAATATATCCCATGCATTTAAAAGAAGTATATTGTATTCCTTATTTCCCGACCCTTGCGGTCCCCCTGTGTGATGGATAAATACATCATGGGCAATAGCGGGTCTGAATCCAGCAACATATGCTCGCCATGTATAATCATCGTCTTCAAAGCCAAATTTACCAAAGGATGCATCGATTGACCCGATTTTTTCAATTACACCTCTATCGATAAACATACAAAATCCAATAAGCCTGTTGGTCGGGGTCAGTTGACCTTTATGTTCCTCTGAAAACCTATCTGCAAAGGCTTCAAATTCACCGACATTCTTATACGAGACATCTTTAACGATTTGAGGACCGGACACATAATTGGACCTAGGTCCCAAAATACCAATTTGAGGGTTATTTCTCATGTGAGATATAAATTTTGCAATCCAACCTTTTGAAACAATGGTGTCATTGTCCAAAAACACAACATAGTCACCCCTTGCTAAAGACATCATCTGTGCTCTCGCGGGAGGACAACCAATATTTTCCTTATTCTCCACAAGGACAATCTCAGGCACTGTCCGAAGGTATTCTATTGAACCATCATTAGAGGCATTATCAACAACAATGATCTCATGTCTTTCAGGTGTGTTTCTTTTTATAGAATCAAGACACATTTTTATATCATTGAGTCTGCTGTAGTTTAGAATCATTATGGAAACAAGAGGAAATCCATCGCCTTCCATGCTTAGCCTTTCGCCAGTATACCTATTGATGAATTCTAATGCCTTTTCCTGATGGCAAGAATTTGGGACAAAATTCATAAACATCTGTGCATCTATGCGATAACCATCATCAAACAGTCTCGAAAGTCTTTCAGGAGAATATGTCTCAGTGCCACCATGTCTGTTTTTAAAAACATTTTGCACCACATTTACAGGATTACAAAATGTAACAGATTGTTCAAAACACAATAACTTACCCTTACTCTGAGCATATACCATTTTATTTGCATCCATAAGCGCTTCGAGTGTATTTGGGTTAACAAAATCAAGTTGTTTTATAAATGGCAAAATATCTTCAGTCCGGTATAAAGAGCTTGATAATTCAAGGGGGTACCCAAAGTCGCACTCTGCAGACAACCATTCATATAACAAAACATTGTTATCGATCTCCTTGAATAACGGATAAGCCTGAGGTTTGCTGAGCATATAACAATAGTTAGTATTTTTGCCCAATCGCATAGAAAAACCAAGCGATTCTGGATGATCATCCAACGCTTGAGCCATATCTCTTAAATAGAACTCACGCACAAAAATGTTGTCATCAACAAGAAAAAGGACTTTCTTGTATTCCGAAATCAAATTGACAAGATCATCCTTGAAATAATTCTCCTTTATAAAAACAACGTTGGGATATTCTTTTTTCAGTTCACCATATTGACTTTCGTAATTATTATTGGATGCTTTGTAAAACACAATAAGATCAATCATGTCAACATCCTGACAATATGCCATGAAAGACCTTATAGTACATTCAAGCTGCATAGCTCTATCTTTGCTGAAAGTAATCCCTTTAGTTTGATAAGTTTTTCCTTCCGAAACTTTAATTGAATCTTTTGTTATTGTTGCATCATCTTTTATACTCTCGGATGTTTTATGCATATGAAACGCCTCATTGTCATGTATAGAAGCTTCCTTGACAGCCTCTACGTGGTATCCTATTGTATGTTGATAAAATACAACATTATCCTCCTTCAAGCTAAAAAGAAATTGAGGTATCAATTCTCCAAATAGCTTATGAATAAAATCGCCTTTACCACGAAAATATTCGTGATTCTTTGACATCATCCAAGTTAAGCGCATACATTCCTGGGCAAGCAGTTTCAAAAACCCAGCATTAGGGGTAATATCAACAATTTTTAAGCCATATTTTGGGAAAAAATACTTATACCATTCTGGCGTAAAACCTCCATAATAATGGTAAGGCATTTGATGCAACCCCGAGCCAAGTGGGGCAGTAACTAACAATCTTCCACCTGGCTTTAATATCCTTGTCATTTCCCTTATTGCTTCAGACGGTTCCGGAACATGTTCCAACACTTCGGTACAAAGGACTACATCAAAGAAATTGTCAGAAACAGGAATGTTTTTTATATCTGATTCATAATTTATTTGTCCATATTCATAAGCTCCACCAAGTTTAACACCTTCATATCTTTTGAAATCATGTGTTATATAAACGCAGTGATCAAACAAAGACCGGTATGGGCACGTCCCTGCCCCTACATCAATCACAAAAGAACCTGCAGGAATTGAAGATGCTCTATCAATTACCCACTGGTCACGGTTTATTTGGTTAAAATTGGAAATCACATCAAAAGGTATATCAGATTTGAATGAACTAAATAAATCTTCTATCCTTTTGACACTTTCCATATTGTCTTTGAATGCCGCTCTATCTTGATAAACATCATTAAGCAATATCTCTTTAAGTTGCCCAACCCATATCTGGTGAGTTGGTTTTTCAACATCTGCAACCATACTGTAAGAAAGAATCTTTTCGGCTGCATTAATCTGCCTCTGAAGCTCTATTTTTTCGGCTTTTCTTGCGGTCACTTCAACATTGGAAAGATATGGATCCCCCGTCCATGAAAACGAACGTGTTTTGATATCCTTAAATCCCAACAATGTCAAAGTATGTACATATCGTTCGGGAAACCATTGTTCAATATGATAAGCCCAACCATCAGCTTGATCACCTACAAGGTGTCTTATAACACCCATTTTTGTTTTAAAACTCATGTCAGAAAGTAGTGTTTTTGCACTCCCCATAATATCAGGTGTTTCAATGTGTAAAATGCCACCCACTTTAAGCCAAGAATGCCATTTTATAAGTAGGGCAATTGCTGTAACACGGTTAAAATGCTCAAAAACATGGTGCAATCTGATTTCGTCAATGCTTTCAGATAGAAAATAAAGCTGTAAAATATCTGTAAAAAGGTCAGCCTTTATCTTCATCACATTATGCTGACCCTGGGGATAATCTATGTTTATATAACCCTCAAGGTATTGCTCTCCACACCCAAGATGGAGTCTGAGCGGTTCTTTTTCATTCCATTTTCCTGTTTTACGTATAATATCAAGGAAGTAATCGTCTTTAACACCTTTTAAATCATTGTGCATGTTATTTTCAAGATTCTCATTTTCGTCACAATTAAGCAAGCCCTGATCTTGCCTCAAAACATATGTTTCGTTTTTGTTTGCCCGACCTGAACTTATCTCACTGGTTTGAGAAAAAAGGTTATCATACAATTCAAGGCTGAATTTTTCAGTTCGATGATACCAAGTGTGTTTTTCAAATACTTCTTTTTGCCCAATAAGGGCTTTTCTCGTTGCATCTTCTCGATTATGCAATATGTATTGGAAAAGTTCCAAATACTCTTTAGGATTTTGTGCAATAAAAAAGCCTTGTTCATCGAAACGTAAGGGCAACAAGTTTGGATTATCTATTAGTTGGGGAACTCCGCAGGCAGCAAGTATATATGTTCTTTCGTTAAGTTCGCTTGGTTCCACAACCTGCACATCAAGATGCAGGTTCAATCCAATTTTCGCCCGTCCATAAATATAACGGTCTTTTGATAACCCCTGGGTATCTTTTGTGAATCCCCAACCCGGTCCATCTATAAAGCCTTTAAAAGTTGAAAATATTTCACTAAGGTATGCTTTATACCGTTTAATTTTATCCCAGTTTGAAGATGCAAGAAGAACATAATCAATATCTTTTAAAATATTAGGAACAGGATAATGGATTGCCGGATTTGCGCCAAACTCAATACTAAATATATCATATCCATGTTCAAAGAAAGGTTTGAAATCATCTTTGACCGCAATATATTCAGCAGCATGAAAACTGTAATAAAAATCAACACCATGTTGTGCTGCCCACTCAAGCCTTGAGGTCAAAGGAATATTGTTATACCTATCAGGAGAAGCGGTTAGACCAAATTTCATCATTTGTTTATCTCTGTATTTTTTCAATGCATTCCGGTCAATTCTTGAAATGTATAAGTCATGATCGCTCGTAATAAAGACTGTGGGTTTAAAGTCATTAAGGCTTTGTTCTATTGACTGATTCCAGTCAAGCGCTTGCGCTTGTATGCCTATGTGCTGAAAACCTTGAAGCATATTCGAAAAAAGAGAATAACCTCCAGGAGATACATGTAGTGGAGGTACATGAATAAGAATCCGAATATCTTTTAATCTTTGCAAGCAATTTTTAAACCTTTCTGCAACTTCATTTCTTAAGATATAACCCTGCTTTACGACTGGATCATCAGATTTTTCGAACAATATTGGATTTTCAAGATGCCCTTTTTTTGTGAGGCAATCTTCTGCCCAACCAAGAATATCATCATGGCGAGAGATAGTAGTTGGATTAATATTTCTAACAAATAATGAAACTTCTTTCTGCATTTCTGAAACAAAATTTTTCGTAAGTTCATAAATCTTTTGATCCATGGGGTGATGCATCAAAAGCGTATTAGCTATATTTTTTGCGTCTGCCTCTCTTTTTATACTAACTAACAAATTTAATAAATTCTTAATGGCGCCATAGTTTTTATTATCGATCGAAAGTGCGATTTTAAATCGTTCTAACGCATGTTCTGTGTCGTCTCTTTTCTGATAAATAACACCAAGGTCATTTTGTGCATACGTGTGGTGGCCATACAATGCTATGACTCTTTTAAGCTGTTTTTCAGCATCATCAAATCGTCCAATGTCAATAAGTAATTGCGCATAAAGATAATTAAGGTCCAAGAAGAACGGATCATCGATCAGTGCTTTCTCTACAAGTTTTAGCCCCTTAATTTTTTTGTTTTTACCACGCAGACTAATAGCATGCTGCATAGACTGATTTGAATTATTTCGTACACCAACTGGAGTATTATCAAAAAGAATCCAATCATAAGAAGCATTATTTTTTTGACACCATTTGTCCCATTTTTGTTTTACATACAGAAAACCCTGCGAAGGATCGCTTAGGCTCTCCAGGCGATGTTCCTGAGCAAGAAAATGATCCAACCTTATTCTCTCATCCACAATAATTTCTTTATCTGTCAAGAAAGAAACAGCCAAGCCAAAGTCTAAGCCTCTTCCATACCAGTCGATATTTTCATCGTAACCGCCAGTTGTTTCGAATACCTCTCTTTTAACAATGTTAAAATCGGTAAGATAGAGATCCTTCCATTCGCCTTGACCTTTTTTTGTCCTTCCCTGTAATGCAACTCTATGACCAAGCTCAGGGTTCGCAAGATGAGTTGCAACAATTATTACACCGGCATTGGAATTTTCTGGCTTTGAGATAGTATCTACAAAATTTTCGTACCAGAAACCCTTAAGCGCCATGGCATCATTTAAAGGAAAAATCCAGTCATTCTCTGCCTTGGAAATACCGAGATTGTAATAAAACGCTAAACTCCTTTTTCTACTACCCGAACGAACATCTGGCATATATATCTTTGTATTATCTTGTTTTTCTAACCACTTTATCTTTTCAGAATCTGCTTCATCCGAGGATACTATTATAATCTCATAGATGTTTTCTGGCGTAGTTTCCTGTATTGATAGAATGAGGTTTTTTACATATTGATCCCTTTTATATGTGGGCACTACAAAACTTATTGATGGTTTTTTTATCACATTGACTCCAATTATATTAAGATATTTATAAAAAACATATGAACTGGTCAAGTCTTTTCATAAAGCATCCAACAGTTTTTAAGAGGCTTAGATGTGATACTGTTTTGCTGTAGGCAACGGATGCTCCATATTTAGCATCTCGTGACGCCCGAATCGCCTATACGCCCGAGCGCAATCGCCAAAAAATCGTTTTCCATGGCAAGTTGCCCGATTTTGGAATAGAGTTTTTTAACATTCGGTTCTTTGCCTGAGGAATTTCCTTCATTGAATATTCCAGGTGCCTTTTCCACTCTGCAATCTGGTTCAGATGCACCTAAAACCATCCTGATAATTCCACTAATGCCTGAACCCCTTATAATTGCTTCTAAAATAATCTTTGTTTTAGGTACTGCTCCATGGTTTCTTCTTGGTCTTTTTGTCATTTGTCTGCTCCTTTCAGTTATTTATTATAGAGCAGCAAGACCATTTATGTCACCATTTAAAATTATTTTGCAATTTCTGAGGTTCTAAAACCTTATTT
>MWDQ01000132.1 GCA_002070645.1 candidate division TA06 bacterium ADurb.Bin131 | reverse complement strand
CCTATAATATGTTTATAAATCGTAATTATTCAGTGAACCACGTTTTGCTTATTCGAGAACACACATACACCAAGGATTCGGCAGGTAGGTCCTTCTTCGCGCTATGCGAACAAGATTAATCCTTCAGGTCATTTTCAAATTTAACTCGTACTAACACTCTATCGCGCATCTCTACAAATTGTCAAATTTATTTATTACATCCATTATATCCCTCGCAACTTTTTTGTCAATGCGTAAATATTCAGTTTTCCTCGTCCTGTCCATCATTGCGAGGCGTTTTCTGCCGTGGCAATCCGACCTTGGGATTGCGGAACCTGCCCCTTGGTGGTCATTGGGAGAAGCGACAGCGACGGAGAAATCAAGGAGAGATTGCCACGGCATAAAAAACATTCCTCGTAATGACAACGGGGTTAACTGAGAACTTACCCTTGATCTATCCTCAAATCCGAACCGTTATAATGCCTGCCTTCGTATTATCAACCTTTCAAGATACCGCGAAGACTTTTCAGTATCATTTCCTTCGCTGCATTACCGTACTCAAGGGTTGCTTCTTGTGCGCCCATGTTGTACCACTTTTTAGAAAACCTCTTCATATCAACACATTCCGGACAAAAAGCAAGCATGAGAAGGGTGCACTTTAATCCATCTAAAAGGGTCAGGGCCTACTCCTTGCATCTTATAGGAATCTTTCATCTGTTCATTGCCCCACCAGCCTTCTCCTCGTTGTTTCTCAAGATATTCAAAAAGGGCTTCTTTGGCTCCTATCCTGAAAGCCAGGTCTGTAGGCATACCAGCAAGGAAATTCTCGCTTTGATGATGAATAAATACATGTATATTTTTTAACCCTACGCGAAGCATCCCCCGGAAGATATCCTTTACAAGAAAGTATAATGTCTGTCCATGCACATGTATTGTACCGTTGTTTTCTGGGGTTCTACAGCGTAGATTGCGGCTCCATAGTAAAAAAGGTGAAAAGACAACCAGTTCCATTTTTTGTTCAAGGATATGGAAATCTTTTTCCACAATAAGGGTGTCTACCCCAAAAACCGCGTGTTATGAATGATATTCAGGTACACCCACCGGAAAAACAGCGGGTGTATTTTTTTTATTGCTGTCCTCAACTGGTCCGGAAACATCTTTTCGTATCTCATTTATCCCTCCAATTCAATAATCTTATTTAACTTGCGGGATAAAGGTTCTACTCCATCTTTTTTTATTATGATACCGTTTTCCCATCTCAGTCCGTAATCTTCACAATAAAGAAAGGTATCTACCTGAAAGGTCATATTTTCTTCAATCAGGTATTCCGAACGAGATTCCATCCAGGGTTTTTCAACTTCCATCATTCCCAGTCCATGACAGAATCCATAAAGGATGTTTTTTTCACACCTATTTTATTACCATACTCGTAGGAGTTCTTTACCACATTCTTTGCTTTTATTCCAGCCTTCATCCAATCCATAGTTTTGAGATGCATATCCAATCCTGCCTGCACGAGTTTTTTCATATCTGGGATCATAGGTCCGATGGATGCGGGTCTACCAATGTTTGAAGAATATTCCGATACATGGGCACCGATATTCAGTTGGATAAGATTGCTTCTGCCGAGTTTCGCATAGGTAGGTCTACCGATGGCATGGTTTGAATTCTTGCCTGCAAGCACATACTGCGGATGGTCTTCGTACTCGGCATCTTCCACATACAACTCCTTTTCTATTATTCCCACCACCTAAAGTTCTGTCATTTGAGGTTTCATCTGGGCAAGGGTTCTTTCAAGGGCAACTTCGGATATATGGAAGGCCTCTTTAAGGATCTCAAGTTCCACAGGGCTTTTTATAATCCTTAAATCTACTATGATCTCATCACTTTTGATGATTTCTGCATCGGGTGCTGCTTTTTTCTGGCTGTTATACACAGGAAGAGGAAATATCTGGTAGCCTGCCAGTCCTATTTTTTTGACCTTACCTGCTAACATGTCCCTGAAAATCTCAGGAAAGGTATCAACCTTTATATCAGGGTATTCAGGTTCAACACTTTCTCTATACTCTATCATCTTATAAATTTTTTTAATCTTGTTTGTATCCTGGGCATATGTCTCACTTTCAGGTCCTATTAAAAGAACGGGTTCTCCTGTTTTAGGAACAATGACTCCTGCGCACTCAAAGATAGGCTAGTAGTTAGAAATATATCTCACATTTGCAAAATCTGCTTCATTAGAGTGGGCTATAAGCAAATCAAATCTTTTGTTATTTACTCCCTTGCTGTGAGTTGACTTTGTTTTGATTTAACAGAATTTTATTTAGACACTACTGTCTTTATCTATAAAATATTAAATTATAACTTGAGAAGAAAGATATCTATAATATGTGGAAGAGATATGCCTTTCTGGCGTATAATAAAGGAATGAATAAGAAGATAGAAAAACTTTTTTTATGGGTTTTATGTATTACAACATGTGCAAGGTTATTGTTTGCTGCAATTGTTCCAATTACTGGTGACGAGGCATATTTTATTACCTGGGCAAAACATCTTGATTATGGGTATTACGAGCATCCACCGATGATTGGATGGATTATGTGGTTGTTTTCATTTTTTGGAAGTGATATTTTTGTTTACCGCCTTTTTCCAGTTCTGTGTGTGCCTGTTATTGCAATTATTCTTGTGAGATTGCTTGCGGATATTGACAGGAATAATGCTTTCCTCTGTGGGGTGATATTTCTTTTATCTCCAGTGAGTATGTTGAATGTGCTCAGCGTGAATGATGTTCCTCTTATATTTTTTTCATTTCTTTCAGGAGTTTTCTTTTATAGAGGACTGAAAACAGACAAAATTATTGATGCAATACTTTCGGGTTTCTTCTGGGGTTGCGCCTTTCTTTCAAAGTATTTTGCTGTTTTGCTTGCTGTATCTGTTTTGATTTTTTCTGTCATCAAAAGAAATAGAAAAATATGGAAGATAACAGGTATTGCTGTGCTTTCTTCAATACCTTTGATTTTACTAAATCTTGCCTGGAATTATAATCACTGCTGGACAAATTTAACATTTAACCTGTTTTTTAGGAATAAGGATATTGCGCTTAAATTTTCATCTTTTTTTGTTTTCCTTATTGAACAGGTTTTTTTGATGACCCCATATCTTGCTTTTGTTTTTTTAAGGAAAAGATTCTTCTTGAAGGAATGTAAAACAGGTGGTATTGAGTTATTCTGGTTTCTTTTTCTGGTTCCTTTTTCTTTTTTCCTCTGTCTATCATTCTTGAAGAATATTGGGTTGCACTGGATGGCTTCATTTTATCCGTTTTTCTTTATGATCATTGTTTTTCTGCAATTTTCTATTCTTGATAGAGCAGCAAGATATAACTTTTATCTTTCAATAGGTATTGTTATCATTATTATTGCTTTGGTTTCTATTCCACCCGGTGTTTTTCGTAATACTGAAAAGTACTCTCAGATAATTATGTTTTCTGAACCTCAAAGGGTAGCAGATGAGATTAATCGCAATCTTGATGGTAGAATTCCTGCTGCGACAGGATATACAGAAACATCAATTTTTTCATACTACTGCAAAAGGGATTTTATTATGATAGGATCATTATCAAGAAGTGGAAGATACTATGATTTTATCACTGATTTTAAAAATTTTGACGGGAAAAATTTTCTCATAGTATCTCTCAATAAAAAGGATGCCGAGAAACTTTCCAATTATTTTAAAAAAATAGATGTAAAAGAGGTTGATATCATGGGTGCGAGTTTTTTTATGATATCTGGAGAACACTTTATTTACAATCAATACCGCGATATTTATCTTTCAAGAATTTTGAAGATGTATTATACTGTACCTGGGTTTTTGCCGAGAGGAAGAAATTTTTTTGTTGAAAGATACTTTCCAGAACTGGTTTATTCTAAATAACTGGTTTTTCTGAAACTTAGAGATTTTGAGAGATACAATTTTTTTGACTTTACCCATAAAAAGTGTTATAATTTATTGATAAATTTAAATGATTGATATCTGTTAATTGAGCAAAGTAATAAGTATCGAGAAGGAATTAAATAAGCATAAATGGGGTTTAGTAAATAATTACCTCAAAGGAGATAGAATAATGGAGAAGGTACAGTCAAAATATGATGCTACAAAAATTCAGGTTCTCGGAGGAATAGAGGCAGTTCGTAAACGGCCTGCAATGTATATTGGAGATACTTCTGTATTTGGTCTACACCACCTTGTATACGAAGTTGTTGATAATAGTATAGATGAAGCAATGGCTGGCTACTGTACAGAGATTTCTGTTGTTGTTCATATGGATAACAGCGTTTCTGTTTCTGATAATGGAAGGGGTATTCCTGTTGATATTCATAAGACAGAGAATAAACCTGCTGTTGAGGTTGTTCTTACAATGCTTCATGCTGGCGGTAAATTTGACAGAAAATCATACAGGGTTTCTGGGGGATTGCACGGTGTTGGCGTATCTGTTGTTAATGCCCTTTCAGAATGGTTTGAGGTTGAAATATGTAAGGATGGTAATGTTTATCACCAGAAGTATGAAAGGGGTAAACCTGTTTCTGAATTAACCGTTGTTGGTAAGACAAAAAAAACCGGTACAACTGTTACCTTTAAGCCAGATAGCGAAATTTTTGAAACAGTTGAGTTTGACGATAATATACTTGCGAGTAGATTAAAGGAACTTGCTTTCTTAAATCCTGATATTACAATAAGATTTGAGGATGAGAGAAAGGCAAGAACTGAAGTTTTCAAGTTTGAAGGAGGGCTTTCATCTTTTGTTGAATTTTTGAATAAGAACAAGACCTCTCTTTTCACTCCACCCTATTATTTCAAAAAGGTTGAAGATGATATGGAACTTGAGGTTGCGTTTCAGTATAACGATGGGTATAATGAAACAATTCTTTCTTTTGTGAACAATGTTAATACGAGAGATGGTGGGACTCATCTAACAGGTTTTAGAGCAGGCCTTACAAGAAGTATTAATGAGTATGGAAAGAAAAATCAGATAATCGATGCAGATACAACCCTTAGTGGAGAAGATGTCAGGGAGGGTTTGACAGCGGTAATCAGCTTAAAAATTCCAGATCCTCAGTTTGAGGGACAGACAAAAGCAAAACTCGGAAATTCTAATGTTAAACCATTTGTTGAAAGTATAACCTTTGACAAGATTTACACATTTCTTGAAGAACATCCTGATGCTGCAAAAAGTATCCTGAGTAAGGCGATAAATGCCTTAAAATCACGAGAGGCAGCCAGAAGAGCGAGGGATCTTACAAGGAAGAAGCTTGCTGAGGGTGGAGAACTTCCAGGAAAACTTGCTGATTGCTCCATACGAGACCCGAAGTTTAGAGAGATTTTTATTGTTGAAGGTGATTCTGCTGGTGGAAGTGCAAAACAGGGTCGAGATAGAACCTTTCAGGCAATACTTCCGATAAAGGGAAAGATTATCAATACAGAAAAGGCGCGGATTGAAAAGGTTTTGAATAATAATGAAATAAGAACAATAATAAGCGCTATCGGGGCTGGCTATGGGGATGAGTTTGACATTGAAAAAATACGGTACAACAAAATAATTATTATGACTGATGCAGATGTTGATGGAGCACATATTCGGACACTGCTTTTGACTTTTTTCTTTAGACAGATGCCAGAGCTTATAAAACAGGGCTATTGCTATATTGCTCAGCCCCCTCTTTATAAAATAAAAAGAGGTAAGAAAGAGGTGTATATTGAAAGTGAATCTGAGATGGAAAATATCCTTTTAAATCTCGGAAGCGAAAAATTGGACGTGTCTCTGGCCTCGAGTGGAAGGAAATTTTCAAGTATGGAAATAAAAAAGATTGCACAACTTTCAAAAAAGTTTGCGGAACTCGGAAAAATGCTGAGAAAAAGAGGATTTGATATCAAGGAATATTTTTCTCTTGTTAATCCGAAAACAGGGATGTTGCCGAGTTATTTTATCAGACTTAATGGAGACCATCATTATTTTTATTCAGACCAGGAACTTTCTGAATTTATGAATAAGAATCAACTTAATAACCAATCACTTTTCGGGAATGGATATCAGGTTGTTGAAATTTATGAGCGAAGAGAATGCGAGAAAGTTTTTTCTGAGATTAAAAATCTTGAACTTTCGAAAAAATTCTGGAATGATGTATTTAATATTTCTAAAGACCAGCACAATAGTAGTCAGGTATCTTTTGAACAATTTTTTGATGAGATAAAAGAAAATGGGAAAAAGGGTATAACAGTACAGAGATATAAAGGACTTGGAGAAATGAATCCTGAACAATTATGGGAAACAACTATGGATCCAGCCACAAGAAGGCTTTTGAGGGTTTCTCTCGATGATGCTGCGAAAGCAGAGGAAATTTTTACAATATTGATGGGTGAGCAGGTTGAACCGAGGAAACAATTTATTCAGAATTACGCTCTTGAAGCGAGAAATATCGATATTTGAGGAGGAATTGTGGACGAGAAGGAAAAAAACGAACAGCAAAAGGAAAAGATTACACCTGTAGGTATTGAGCATGAGATGAGGAATTCTTATCTTGATTATGCAATGAGCGTTATTATAGGTCGTGCTTTGCCGGATGTAAGAGATGGGCTAAAGCCAGTTCATAGAAGAATTCTTTATGCAATGATGGAGCTGGGATTGGAGCCAGGTAGGTCCTATAAAAAAAGTGCCCGTATCGTTGGAGAGGTTATGGGTAAGTATCATCCGCATGGGGATGCTGCTATTTATGAGTCAATAGCAAGAATGACCCAGGATTTTACTCTTAGATATCCGCTTGTAGATGGTCAGGGAAATTTTGGTTCGATTGATGGGGATCCTCCGGCTGCAATGCGATATACTGAGGCAAGATTAAGATCTATTGCAATGGAGATGCTGGCGGATATAGATAAGGAAACTGTTGAGTTTATGCCAAATTTTGATGAATCTCTTCTCGAACCGACTGTTTTACCAAGTAAAATTCCAAATCTTTTGATAAATGGTTCATCCGGGATTGCTGTTGGAATGGCAACAAATATTCCACCTCATAATCTGGGCGAGGTTTGTGATGCTCTTATTATGATGCTTAAATCACCTGAGTGTTCTATGGAAGATATAATGAAGTTTATATCAGGTCCTGATTTTCCAACAGGCGGAATGATATGTGGCACTCAGGGAATAGTTGAGGCATATAAAACAGGTAAGGGAATTATTACAATACGTGGAAGGGTTGATGTTGAAGAGGGTAAAAATCATGACAATGTTATTATTTCAGAAATACCGTATGAGGTTAACAAGGCAGGGCTTGTTGAAACGATTGCTCATCTTGTGGAAGAGAAAAAAATTGGAGGTGTCGGGGCAGTAAGAGATGAATCAAGCAAAGAAGGAATTAGGATTGTCCTTGAGGCAAAAAAAGGAGAAAATACAGATATTATAATTAATCAACTTTATTCCCATACCCAGCTTCAGACAACCTATGGAATTATTAATCTTGCTCTTGTTAATAGACAGCCGAAACTCCTTTCTTTGAAAGATATGCTTGCTTTGTTTCTTGATCATAGAAGAAATGTGATTGTGAGAAGAACAAGGTTTGATCTTAATAAGGCAGAAGAAAGGCATCATATTCTTATTGGGCTTAAAATTGCTGTTGATAATATAGATAAGGTAATATCTTTGATAAGAAACTCTGGAAGTGTTGAGGAAGCACGAGAAGGTTTGATGAAAAAATTCTCGTTGAGCCAGAAACAAGCAGATGCCATTCTTGCCTTACCTCTTGGAAAACTTACAAAGCTTGAAAGAAATAAGATAGAGGAAGAACTTGTTGATCTTGAAAAAAAGATTGAAGAACTCAAGGCAATACTTGCAAGCAAAGAGAAGATTGATGGCATAATTGAGGAGGAATTAAAAATTTTGAAGAAAAAATACGCTGATAAGAGAAAAACAGAAATAGCGGCTCCTATAGAAGAAATAAGCGATGAAGATCTTGTGAGACCAGAAGATATTGTTGTTACTGTTTCATCTTACGGTTATGTTAAAAGATTACCCCTCGAGACATATAGAAGACAACGTCGCGGAGGACGTGGAATTCTTGGCGCAGGGACAAAGGAAGATGATTTTGTCAGGCATGTTTTTGTTTGTTCAACTGTTGATCAACTTTTAATATTCACTGAATCCGGAAGAGTTTACTGGCTAAAAGGTTATCTTATTCCAGAAGCAAGTCGTGTGGCAAGGGGAAAACCGCTGGTCAATCTTTTAAAAATTCAAACTGATGAAAAAATTGCTGCCACAATACCGGTTCCCAATTTCTCCTCTGGCCAATTTATTTTGATGCTCACAAAGAATGGTATTGTGAAGAAAACGCCTCTTAATGCATATAGTAATCCCCGTCAGGGTGGAATTATTGGAATTACACTTAAAGATAATGATAGGTTGATTGATGTAAAATTAACTGATGGAAGCAAGGATATAATGTTATTCACAAAGTATGGGTTCTGCATTCGGTTTGATGAAAATCAGGCTAAGCCAATAGGCAGAACAGGCATGGGTGTTATTGGTATAAGGTTTAAGAATCCAAAGGACGAGGTTGTATGTGGGCAGGTTTTTTCATCTGAAAACCCAACAGAAGAGATATTAACTGTTTCTGAAAAGGGTTATGGAAAGAGGACATATGTAAAGTATTACAGAAAACAGAAAAGAGGTGGTAAGGGTGTTATCGATATGAGGATTAATGGGAAAACAGGTAATCTTGTTAAAACAAAAATGGTGCGGGATGATGATGAGATTATTGTGATGACTATAAAGGGTATGATAATCAGGGTACCTGTGAATGAGATAAGGAAGGTTGGAAGAAGTACTCTGGGGGTGAAACTTATAAACCTAAACCAGGGAGACCATATTGCAGATGTCGCAATTGTCCGGGAAACCGAAGAAGTTTGAGTATCTTGAACATCCCGCGGATATTGGTGTAAGAGTATATGGAAAAACGCTGAATGATCTTTTTAAGAACGCGGCTCTTGCCCTTTACGATGTTTTTGAACCATCTATAGACAATTATAGCAAAAGATATAAAAGAAAAATTGTGTTAACTTCTGGGACAATTGGGGATTTACTTATATCTTTTTTGAATGAAATTCTTTTTTTATGTGTGAAATCGCATTTGATTTTTGAGAAATTTTTTATTAATATATCTCATTCAAACGATGAAAACAAACTTGAGTGTGAAATGATTGGACGGAAAATTTCTGCGATAAATAGAGAGGTAAAAGCCGCTACATACCATAATGCTAAGGTTCAAAGAGTTGATGGATATCTGTATATTGATATCATTTTTGATGTTTAATGGGAGGTAAAGTGGACCGAAAAGAATTGAAGATTCTGAAAAATATTCTGATTAAGGAGAAAGAAAGAATTATGAAAAGTATATCGCAACTTGAAGAGAATACTCAGAGAACCTCGAGAGGTAGTGCTTCAACCGGTCCGGGTGTACCAACACATATTGCAGAACTTGGTACAGATACCTTTGAGAAGGATTTAGATATTAATCTTACTTCTTCTGAAGTTGTTCTGCTTCAAATGATAGAGGAATCATTGAAAAAAATCGAAAATAGAAAATATGGAATATGTGAGTCCTGTAATAAACCCATCCCCAAGGCAAGGTTACGTGCAGTACCCTATGCAAAATATTGTATTAAATGTCAGAAGCAACAAGAAGGAAAGGGCTGATAAAATTGATTATTTTTTATTCTGTATTTTTGTTTGCTTTTGTTCTTGACAGAATAACAAAGATAGCAATTGTATCAAGAATTCCAGAAAACACATTTGTGGAAATATGTCCCTTTCTTTATTTTAGAAACATAAGAAACACAGGTATATGTTTTGGGTTTCTTGATAATTCAAATTATATTCCTTTTTTGATTGTTGCCTCAATTATTGCTCTTGCATTTATTTTTTATTTTGTTCACAAGAAAAGAAGGATTCTCTCGTGTTTTTCCATGTTTTGTTTTGGCCTTGTTTCTGGTGGTATTTTGGGTAATCTTTTCGACAGGGCTGGTTATAAAGGGGTTATTGATTTTATTGATTTTCGCATATGGCCTGTTTTTAATCTTGCAGATGCATTTATTGTTTGTGGAGTTACGTGTTTGATTGTTTTTTATTCGAGGAGGATGGATGCATCCTGAGTGTTTCAGAATCGGTAATTTTGTAATTTACTGGTATGGAATTTTTGTTGCGCTTGGGGTAGTTATATCCTGTCTTCTTTTTCAAAATTCTGCAAAGAAAAATAATATCCCTGAAGATGTGTCTGGAAGGATAATTTTATATACTATCATCTTTGGGATTATTGGAGCAAGAGTTATCCACGTTTTTTCCTACTATCATTACTACTTCCGTAATCCAATTGAAATAATAATGATAAGAAATGGTGGTCTTGCAATTCAGGGAGGTATTCTTTTTGGTATACTCGGGTTGGTTTATGGAGCAAGACGAACAAAGGTTGATGTTTTACAAACACTTGATCTTGCTGCTGCTGTAGTTCCTCTTGGACAGGCAATCGGGAGGATTGGGTGTCTTCTTCATGGTTGCTGTTATGGCCGGTCATCGGATAGATGGTATTCCTTGAAGTTTCCTTTTCTTGATACAAGGGTTGAGCCAACACAGATATACTATTTTATCGGAGATTTGATTATCTTTTTGTTTCTGTACCTTTTTTCAAAGGACAAGCATAAAAACGGTGAAATTACTGCGTGGTATTTTATATTCTTCGGAAGTTTTAGATACTGGATAGACCAATTCAGGGGAGATCTTATCCCAAATGCCTATGGTTTTTATCCAACCCAGGTTTATGGAATTATATGTTTTCTTATAGGCGCGTTCTGGATCTTTAGAATATTTTTTTTCCGTCAGAAAACAATTTGATAGATTGTTTTTGCAATTAGGGCAACAGCAATAGAGACCATGCCTATAAGTCCAACACCGCAACTATATCCTGCAAGTATTATTGGTGTATACTTTCTCCATGTTTCCTTGCCAATTTTTTTTGCAAAATAAAACCTTCCAAGTAATGCACCAATGAAAAGAGGTATTGTATAATGTGGCCACATTGCAACACCGCCTATGAGCCCATAGAAAAAAGCAACTGGTACTTTGAATAATCCGAGGAGTGCATTTAGAACTATACCACCTGCAGTGAAACCCAAAAAATATGCGGGTTTTATGGCTTTTATCATATATGTTGTTCCAGAATCTCCAAGGGTTGTACTTAACCATAAACTCTGTGTCAGGGCATTAAGAGGCCACATTTTCTGGACATAAGGGTATGTTGATGATGGAATCGGGGATAAATGCCAGATAATAGACCAGAAAAGAAAACTGCAAAAAAGCATTATGACAAGCGCAGTAAATTCTGCTTTATACCAGCTTGTGAACTTTGTTCTTGTAAGTTCCATTTGTTTAAATCCCTGTGTCATTCCACCAACATCAAAATATGGAATTGGTGAAAACCATATTCCCACACCTTTATATCCACTAAAAATGAAACTTGCCTCTCTTACAAGAGGAAAAGAAACACCAGTCGCGACTCCTGTGATACCAAACATTCGTGCAGATGTATAACTTAAAAATGGAGTTAATATAAATCCAAAGATAATAAAAATTATCAATGGGAATTCTGGAACAAGGATATGTGAAATTGTGATAAATATTATTGTTGTAATAACCCATATTCCAATGGCCATAGGTATTGGATAATCGCCTCTTCCTTCTGGCAATTTTTCAACGGCCTGTTCTTTTTTTCTTCTCACTGTAATTGCCTTCCATAATCCGAGAAGTCCCACACATATTCCACCACCTATTGTTGCATTAATCCAGAAATCCATGTTGGTTGCGATTGAAGTTGGAACAACACTCATACCTGGCTGCCAGTTTTTTATTATATGTGCATGGTATAGAAATGGATTTGTAATGCACTGTGCAAGTAGAGATGATGTTACAGAGCCAACAACGACCCAGAAAGGTAGAACAAAACCAGTAAGTAAAATCCCGAGGTCTGTCATAAAACCAATCATACAGGCAGGTACCTTTGCACTTATCTGAGAAGTAAAATCAACCCAGGGAATTGGTATTAGCTGGAATGGTTTTGTCATAAGGAGCCCTGTAACTGTTGGGATTACAACATAAAATGCGCCATAGAGAATACCAATCATTGCGCTAATACTGAATATTCTCCATCTCCAGCTTTCTTTTTTTCCTGATGATTCTGCAAGGGCTGTTGCTCCTTCTGCTGCAACCGGTGCCATTGGAAAAGCGAGTTTTTCTTTATCACTTGTTATCCTGAACATTACATAGCCCAGAGTGAACTGAGTTATTCTGATAAGAAATGCGAAGATAACAGTGATTATGACTGGTTTTAACCAATCATGATGGAAAAGCGTTCTTCTAAAGATTGCTTCAGAATTTGGCTGAGGTACTGCCCATGGTGGAATTTTATCTGATATGCCAAATGATTGCGCGTAATGAGATTGCACAAAATACTGTCGCCATATCAATTCTCCGAATGCTCCGCCCTGTATAACAAGACCTGATGTTCCCAGTACTACGCTACCGCCAACTAAACTTCCTGCAAGTACATAAAGAATGTATATTTCCTGTCTTTTCAATGGAATAAAAGATCTTTTGGCTATTTCAACAAGAAGAATAACAGTAACCCACTGTGCTGCACCACCAAGTCCACTGCCTGTGATGAGGCCAAGGTATATAGCCCCAGGCAGCATAATAAAGCCAACAAATAATGCAGCAATTATTGTTTTTAATCCAAATCCTTCCTGAAATGCTTCCTGGATTTCTGGTTTGAAATCAGAAATTGATTTATCAGCCATTGTTTTCCCTTGTTATGAAAGAGATAGTCCCAGATGTGATAGTCCTTGTTTCTCGTAGTCCTTTTTAATGTCTATACCAACAGTTCGCCAGACAAGAAACTGTTTTCTTATACCATCGAGAAACCTTCTATTAAGACGTTTCCAATCGGATGATTCACCGCTATATCGGGTAATTTCAAGATTTATTGTATAAAAGTTATATTGACCGAGTGGATTCATTATTATCTTAACCTGCTGTGTTACACCAAGATCAAATGGTGCAAGTGCAACATTTGTTGTGATAATGTATGTATGCTTTCCAGATGATGATTTTTCTACAGAAAAGGTAGTGCCGCTTGTATAAAAATTCCCGAGAGATACATCCTGATATGAATTAAAATATTCTGCTAAGAACGTTGAAAGGCCTATTACTTCTGTTTCACTAACTGTAAAAGGAAATTCAAAAATCCATTTATCCCCTTTTGGCTCTGGTAGTATCCAGCGTCTTGTAACATCAGGTACTGCCATCTGAGATGCTTTTCTTGCAGGATATATGG
The DNA here is from genome assembly GCA_002070645.1 of candidate division TA06 bacterium ADurb.Bin131. Classification (GTDB taxonomy): domain Bacteria; phylum Ratteibacteria; class UBA8468; order B48-G9; family DTJG01; genus DTJG01. Next base: position 7,416 of record MWDQ01000132.1, on the reverse strand, counting down.
TTGAGAGTAATACTGTGATAATAATTATTATCGTTGCAAAAACAGCAGAAAGAGAAGAATAATTAAGAACAAGGCCATGAAGAAGGCCTGTTACTATAAGAAATTTTGTTACTATCTGACCAAGCAGGTATCCCCCAACTGCACCGAGAACAGCATATACTCCAGATTCTGCCAGGTAAAGGGCTGCAATATGTACTGGTGCAAGCCCTACTGCGCTATATGTTCCAATTTCTCGCAATCGTTCGTAGACAGAGCCGAGCATCGTGTTTAAGACAATCATAGCAGCAATTAGAATAGGAATTATGAGGTTGGAGAGTCCAGAAAGAGATGTGAGTCCGATGCTGCTGTATACGGTAACTCTATCCTGATCTCCGACAAAAAGTATCGCTGCGAGTTTAGATATAAAGGACTCAACAAGTTTTTTTACGTCCTCACCTGCATAGAATTTAACAGCAACAGATTGAAGTGTTCCCTTAAAATCTTTTGTTGCTTTTACAGGAACGATTGGAATATTCGATGGCTCTACATGAATAAAACTTTCAAGCTTTTCAACAGAAGAAAATATCTGGGCTTTTTGTTCCATTTTGAGTTTGTCGAGTTCCTTTGAAGGCAGGGATGCAAAATTAACAGGTGTAAGAAATTCATCATCGAGGTCTTTAATCTTGCTCATTTTCTCAGAATCGAATATACCCTTTACAAGGTATGTTTGTCCAAATATTACAACATTTGAATTTCCAACATCACTACTGGTTATCCCAATATCACCTGCAAGTTTATCAGGAAGTATAATAACATTATAATCCTCGTCATCTATCCAGGAACCAGCAATCAAACATTTATCTAACTGTGTAATATCTTTTTCTGCATGGGTAAGTCCGAGCAGCCCAGAAGCATAACAGGTTTTTGATCCATTTTTTATCTCAACTGCTGTTTTATTTTCGAGTTCTTCATTTATATACCAATATCTTGGTGAGATTACACCATGTCCTTGAAAATCATCAATAACATATTTATATGCAACCTCCTGAAGAGGATTCCACGACCTATCTCTGAGTAGAACACCATTGTAAAGAGGTTTATTTGATCTTAATACCTGATTAAACTTCATATAGGACTTTATTGATGTAAATGAAAGGACAGTGAATGTCAAAAGTACCAGTGTTATTCCTGTAAGTATTGTTCTTATCTTTCTTCTTTTCATATTTGCCACACCAAGGGAAAATGCAGTTCCTGTTGCAGTAATTCTTCCTACATCGGTTTGATATACTTTTGCACCTTCTCTTTTAAGTCGCTGCATCTGTTCTTCAAATTTTGATGCGATTATTGATATAACTACGATTGAGAGCGAAAGTACAATAAAAGCAAGGAGTATTACTTCTGGAGCTTTTGTTAGTTTAAATGCTGGATGTACCACTCTCATAATAAGATATATTAAAACAAAGATAAATGTCATAGCTGCAATTCTTTGTTCAAGTTTTGGAAAACCAAAGAATAGTCTTTCGCCAAAATAAGCAAAAGGTAGAAGTAAAAGGAAATAGAAGATTATACCCTTAACGACATCATTTGCAGTACTTTTTACATCTGGATATGCGCGTGATTCTATTGCCTGGGATTGCCTTGAATAACTTAGAAAAGCATCCCAGTTTAATTCCTGTTTGGCTTTTTCTGCCAGGGTAAGGAATTGTTTTGATTGTTCTTGTAAGGCATCCAGTCGTTCATTTCGAATGTTATATCTTTTGAAGTTTGCTACTCTGTATCCATCAAGTATGGCCATATCTTTTGCGGCTTGATACTGAAGATTTTCAATAATATTGGTTGTGCTTACGGGAAACCCAAGACCTTCGGCTTTTTCTTGTGATTCTGTTGTTGGTTCTGAATTTAAGAGCAAAATTCTTATTCCGAGTGGACCAGATTCCCCTGCAATTTTTATGTATGTATTAGGTTTTCCAAAAGCAACTCCGCATGGCTCACTGTAGGAACTCCATTTCCACGGCGGACTATCATATGTTTCAAGAAAGTATGAATATGCCTCGGGTAAACTATTTGAAAGATCAAAGATATCAAGGCGATTTATGGATGTCAGATATTGGGGGTCTATTAAGCCAATTAGATTTATTGGCTTGCAATTGAAAAGTACAATCATCCACTTTTTACTGAGTGTATCAAGGGATACCCTATTTGGATATTGTTCTTCTCCATTGATACCATAATCAGGCGCCATGTAGATATCACCTGATTGGGTATCTACTGAGTATGCCTGTAAAAGAAAACTGGATCCAACTGAACATCCAAGTATATCTGCTTCCCCATTTTTATTCGTCATTTCTATAATATCCGCTCTTACTCCAAAGAAAGATTTTTGATAGGGGATTGTATTTACAGCCATATACTGTCTTCTTGGTATTACAAGTGCGTTCTCAATTGGCTCGTTTGGAACAAAACTTTTTCTTGGGTCGAATTTAACAACCTTTGCAGTCAGAATACCGAATTTATCCTTAATGTTCATTTCGCTGCCATAGAAGAATTCTTTATCATTTGTCGCGAGTGAAACCATTGATCTGATTAGATTAAACTGTTTCTGAATATTTTCAATTTTTACATTTTCTCTTGTATCAAATGGTGTATCTATGTATTTTCTTGAATCATTAACTGTGATAAATGAAATTGCAGGATATCCTGCCAGCATTATTATTTCGCCTTCTGTTTTTATTACCTCGGGAAGGAAATTTCTCCATCCTATTCCTTTTTCAGGGCTTACTCCATTTACTATACTTTGTTCTTCGCTATATCCATATTTTTTACATTCCCTTTTTGCTGTTTCGATAAGTTTCTTCGCGAAGGGTGCAAGAAATCTTTGGTAGTTAAATTCATACGTATTATGCCAGAGTCCTATCTCATCTGATTGACTCGTAAGATCTAGGCAGAAAACAAATTTAGGTTCAATGGGTCTTTTAAGTTTTGCCTTAAATTGTGGGGTTATTCTCATGTGTTCAGATATAAATGATGAGATTCCTTTTAATGACTGAAAATGACCTGATGTCGCAAGGAAAATAATGGTACGTTTGGGACGGTTATTTGAAAAATAATCCGCGAGTTCAAGAAGCGTAGAAATTCCACAGGATGATTCAGCACCCGGGGCAATTGTTGGCACAACGCTAATTGAATCATAGAAGCTCTGTATTATTATAATTTCCTTTTTTAGTTCAGGATCAGTTCCTTCAATTGCTCCATAGATATTATATGAATCCTTTTTTTCCCATGATACTTTCGCTGAAAGTAATATTTGTTTATTTTCTGACGCAAGTTTAAGGATCTCTGAAGCATACTGTTTTTTAAGGAAAAATCTTGGGACATTTAAGGGGACTGATACAAATTTCTTTTCTGCTTCTGCTCTGCTGGTATCCTGTGGTTCAATAAATACAATTGCCTTTGAGCCGAGTGATGATATATCAAGCCAAAGATTATCAGTATTAAAATCCATAACAACTATGCTTCCTGATATATCTTTGCCAGATAATGATTTGAGCCCGGTTTTATCACAATATAAAAGATTGCCGGTTATGCCTTCTTGAGGAGTTGTGCATGTTCTTATAGAGTTTGGCCATAGAGATTCGAGAGGGATTTTTTTATTTCCATATATAATTTCGGCGTGTTCCTGAACAGGTATAACAACATTAAATTTTTCCTTTTGTATATTTTTTATTCCCGCTGAACGAAGCGATGCTTCTATATAATTCGCTGCTGTTATACACGATGATGTCCCAGAAACTCTTTCTGGAAGAGATGAAAAATAGGAAATATGTTTGACAAGACCATTTTCTTGCGCAAAAACCATGCTGCATAAAACTAACATTGCAGCAAAGGATTTAATAATTCGCATTTTTAAACTCCCGTAATTTTGCCCATGCAAGGCGGTTACCTGGATTATTATTCACCTCTTTTATAAACTCATTTCTTGCTTGCTCGTGTTGATTAAGTTTTTCCATTATCATACCTCTCAAAAGATATACCTCCGGGAAGTATTTATTCATTTCAATAACCTTTTCTGTATAAGAAAAACTTTGATTATAGTTGCCTCTGTAAAAATTTATCATTGCATAATAAAAATAAAAATTAACATAGTTTGGGTAATAAGTCAATGCTCTTTTTGTAAATTGCTCTGCTTCGTTATATTTTCCAATGCTTATGTACGCCTCTATAAGTTTTTGATAGGAGTTTATATCGTTTCTGTGAAGAATTTCACTTTGCCATGATGAAAATGCTTTATCGTGATATCCCTTTTCCCATAGAATTGTTGCTCTATTGAAAGGCATAATTATCCATGCAATACTGAGTATCGTAAAGAGTATTGCGAAAGAAAAAAGAATTCTAATGATGTATTGTTTTTTTTGCTTCAATTTTCTCAGGGCTGTGGCGTTGAAATCTTTTTATCCTTCTTATTAATATAATTCCGGCTATACAAAAAGAAAAAAATAAGGATATATTAGAAATTAAGGGTGGTTGTCTGAGTATTACAGGCCAGAGCATAAATATTGCAAGTATTAACAGTATATCTTCCCATAAGGGTGTTTTTGTCATTTTTCTATACTCCGTTATTTTATTGTTCGTGCCGGGAGGGGGATTTGAACCCCCACGCTGGAAAGCATACGCCCCTCAAACGTACGTGTCTGCCAATTCCACCATCCCGGCAACTTAATCCACAATAAAATTATACACAAGATTTTCTGATATGCAAATTTACTGTTATTCAGATAGAAACTGGTGTAGTGTCTCCAACAGATTTTTACATTTGGAAATTTTTGTCATAATGCTATCTACCATAATGGTCCAGACAAATACTTTTGGATTCTGGTTATTAGACTCAATATATTGTTTAATAGCCATAATCAACTCTTTGACATTTTTGAATGAACCCCGACGGATTCTTTTGAATATAATTTTGGAGAATCAGCATTCCAGCATATTCAGTCAGGAACTGGAAGTGGGAGTAAAATGAATGTGGACGCGGGGATGTACAGGTAGGGTACATAGGTAACACTTTTTGTTCTGAAAAAAGAAATCAAAAGGTGTTTGATATTTTAATGATTCATGAGGTCTTTTGAAATTATATTCTATAAGCCACTCTGTAAGCAAGGGATTAAATATTTCTGGATCATCAATATAATGTCCGATTTGTAAAAATTCTTCCTCCAAGGTTCTGTTGAATCGTTCTATTTCTGCATGGTCTTTGGGTGTGCGTACCCGTGAAAAATAATGGGGAATTTGTAGTTCAGCACATGCCTGGTCAAAATATTTGGCAAATTCTGAACCATTATCACTGTGCAGATACTGTATATTTCCATCAAGAAGAAAATATAATCCTAGTATTTAGTTGCATAAATACACCGATTTATGCAACTAAATACTGGAGGAGGGACTTTTTCAAGGGGAAAACTTGTGGGTAAGGAATACATCAGGGAAAACCGGGATAAGGAGGAGATTTTTCTCCCTTTTATAAAGGAAAAAATCCTCAGTAAAAAACACCCACCACATCTCTTTTTTGTCAATTTTTATCAATAGAGCAACTTTATAAAATCTGTTTCCTTAAGAGGCAAGGAAAACTTAATGTATCCTCCCTGTTGATTAAAGGGAATTTTTCCTATATGGGCTGATTCAATAGATTTCACAGGTTTTTTTGTTTTAACTGTAAGTTCAACATTTTTTATTGGCTGAAGTGTATAATTTGCAAGTGGAATAAGTATACCCCTATCGCACTCCATCATAACCGCATCAACAAGTGGAATACTGCAACTGATAGACATTTCTACTCCTGCATTTTTTACAGGTAAAACAAGCAGGTTTCTGATTTGTTCAGGATATTTCCAGGGGTTATAAGATCTTGCAAGTAATTGTGTTTCAGTTGCAATCTTATCTGGATCTGGTAATTTTACTTCCTGAAGGTTTATGTTTGGCGCAACCTTATTCCTTTCAACAAGTCCATTATATGCATATGTCAGTGCTGGAAGAAATCCTGAATAATAAACAGTTCCCCTGCCTGTTTTCCACATTGCAATGGCTGAACCTGTATCAGAAAAAGAGCCAAGAATCTGAGATCCGGGCTTCGGTGAAATATTCTGTTTTACAGAAAGTACATCAATCTTTGTTCCATCTTTTAAGGAAACTGTATCCTTTGGTGTTAATCTATCAAGATTTTTTCCACTTGAAAGGTATACCTGAAGTTGTTGTACATCTTCTGTTTTTACAGGTATAATCTCATAAAGAATATCCATTGGTCTATTGTATTCATCTCTTGATCCGGCACCAGCAGTTAAAAATAGAGTCCCGCCATTTCTTACCCATTGCTTTAGCTTTTCTGCGGATTGACGTGTAAGGTTTCTTCCAGAAAAATAGCAAACCTTATATCCAGATAATCCTTTTTCTGCAAGTGTTTGTTCTGAAACAAAATCAACGGGCACCTGGTTGTGTGTTAATGCAAGCCATGTAAACATCCTTTCAAATCCAAAGGCATAGTTTTTCTGCAGGTCCCATATATCAGAACTTGATGAGTAAAGGATTGCAACCTGTGATGGAACTTTTTTTGCGGGCACAAGCATATCTTCAGCCCAGCCAATCTCCCTTACAAGTTCTGCCTGAGAATACCACTTTTCTGGATGACTGTATAGAGAAGAACTATTCCAGGGTGGTCCACCTTCGTGCCCTGCCCATGATGGTCCATAGTGAAAACTTGTAAATATCTTTACATCCCTTGCAACCTGACTTACAGCAATTGTCTTAATATCCCATGGAAGACGACCTGCATAAACAATAAGATAATGTCCAATTACCTGATTGTTTTTCATTGCCGCTGAACGCATAAGTTCAACATTATATGTTGTTGCTTCTCTCGTTAAAGAACCATTGCCCCAGTTTTCTCCCCATAAAGCATTCATTCCACCTGGCTCGAGAATCTCAAAATAATCAACGCCCTGAAAATAAAAATTCGCAACATAGGTCGCGCCATCTGAAAAATTAGGGCTTGCAGGAATATCTTTTTCCCAGGCATCCTTAAGAAGATTTTTCTGAATTATCATAAAATCAGCAAGAGCACGACTGCGAAATCTCTGGGAATAATAATAAAGAGCAGGATATATATCTGCCTGTGTATTATCGACTGGCTTTACCTCACTCCAGTCCTTTACAAGTAAATCAGATGGTGTTTTTTTCATCTGCTTCAGCCAATCCCTGAATTTTTCTGTGCAGACTGGACAGTTTGCTATGTGCGATAATGGTTGCCCGACTGGTTCATCCATAAGCATTGCATAAACAATCTTATCAACAGATTCTCCCTTTTTTTTGAAATTTTCAACATTTGATTTTGCTCTTTGTTTCATTTTTTCAATATCTGGCTGACAGTAGCAGTCATTTTTCATCAGCCAC
>MWDQ01000131.1 GCA_002070645.1 candidate division TA06 bacterium ADurb.Bin131 | reverse complement strand
TTCTGTTCTTGGTTTTACCCTGTCAATCTTATTGAGTGCAACGATGATTTTTTTATTTCTAATTTTTGTATTAATCTGCTGAATGATTCTTTCGTCCTCACTGTCAATATGTGTTGCGTCAAGGACAATGACTATAATGTCAGCGTTTTCAATTGCCGCAGTAATATTATTCTGCATTATCTCTCCGAGCCGATTTCTTGTCTTTTCAATGCCAGGGGTATCGACAAATACAATTTGGTATGAGTCCGTTGTTTTAACTCCGATAATACGAAATCGTGTGGTGGCAGGATGTTTCGAGACAATTGAGATTTTTGAGCCAGTAATCGCATTGAGAATCGTGGACTTCCCGACATTTGGTTTTCCGATAATTGCAACTGTTCCAGATTTCATTTTTTTGTTTTTTATCCTATTATTGTTTATGTAAAAAAGTTCGCTTTATATCTTTTTCTCTTTCTTTTCACCTTTTCTTCTGGGAGAAGCATTGTAAGGACATGCCCTTCTAAGGGTATTTCTTCCCTTCTTTGTAATTTCTCGTTATTTCCCTCTTTTTCGTTCTCCCTCCTTCGTAAGGGAGGGTTGGAGAGGATTTTTAAATCCCATTGCCCCCTTTATAAAAGGGGGCAAGAAAAGAGATTAGGGGTATCTCGTAGAAACAGGGCATTCAATCACCAAAACCCATGTAGTGAGGGACTTTAGTCCCGTGTCTTTTGTCAAGAGTCAAGAGTTGACCCCGTATCTTCCTAAAGAGATGGAATTTCCCAATCAAAGATGTTGAAAATTTCTTTCTTTTTCTTTAAATAGTATAAATAATTTCTCAAACTTACATCAGGGGGAACCCTGTGGTCAACATGTGGAATATATCCTCCTTCTTCGACTGTTGTTTTTATTCTATTTAATTCCCTGTCTATTGCTTTTGGGCCTTCTATAAGTGCTTTTTTATCCACCCCTCCCATCAGCAGGATTTTTTTTCCAAATTTCTTTCTTAAAGCAACCGGATCAGAACCACTGTTAATCTCGAGAGGAAACATAATGTTTATACCTGCATCAAGCCAAAGTTCAACGATTTCATTTATATTTCCGTCGCAATCAATGAATATCAAATCAATTCCTGCTTTCCTGAATCTTTCAGACATTTTTTTATATCTCGGAACAAGATACTTCTTAAAGAGCGCAGGGGATATCATTGGTTGTGTTTTAAATGCCATGTCTTCCCACATTGATACTGTATCAATGTTAATTTCTAATAAAGCCCTTTCGTCAACGCTTAAAATAAAATCACAGAGATAATCAATAATCTCTTCAATAAGATTTGGTTGATCGTAAAAAGCCATAAGACAATTCTCAAATCCCATCCAGTTTCTTATCCATCCAAACAAACTTCCGCCGCTGATAACAATTGGAAACCTTGAATTTTTTGCATCCTCCTTAAATCTTTTCCATTCTTTTTCTGAGGGATACCTGTTTGAATATGGGTTAAGCCGATTCCTAAATTTTAACCAGTCGTTTTTGTTTTCAATCGGGAATTTTATAAAATGAGGTATAGTACTTTTACCATCCTTGAAACACTTTAGAATTGTTCCCGAGGAATCTTGTAGAATCCTGTATTGATTTGTTTCTTCAATTATTCTTTCTTCAAATACAGGGTCAAGTCCAAGTTTTATTGGAACATAAGTCATTCTATCAAAGCCAAAAAACACGTCTCCTTTTTCAATTGTATCAATTTCTAATGGAAGTCCTTCATTATGCCATTTATCCAGGGTATCTGTCCACCATCCAAACTCTCTGTTAAAAATTCTATCAACTGGTTTGAAATGAAAATTACTCATCCATCTTTCTCTTGGAGTCATTCTGTCTCCTTCCTGGTTTTATTTTTCTTTACTTTACCTGCCCTCTTTTGTAATTTTCCATTACTTCCTTTGTAATTTCTCGTTATTTCCCTTTTTTTCGTTCTCCCTCCTTCGTAGGGGAGGGTTGGAGAGGATTTTTAAATCCCATTGCCCTCTAAAAAGGGGGAAAGAAAAGAGATTAGGGGTATCTCGTAGAGACAGGGCATTCAATCACCAAAATCTATGTAGTGAGGGACCTTAGTCCTGTGCTTTTTACAACACCATCTGTCAAGAGTCAAGAGTTGACCCCGTTTCTTCCTTACGGAAGCAACCTGTAGGGTTTTATTCTACCCCATACAAGGTGTTGTCTGAACCCCTCTGCATACTTAACTCCGCATTGAGTTCCTCGAATCTTGCTTAATTCCTTCATAAATTCAACATAATCAATTCCATCATGTTCTTTAAGCCATGTATATTGACTTTGATGGCACCGAAGCATCCTTTCTTTTATTGGCATCTCTTCTGTGATGTCAACATATTCAGTTGGCTGGAAATTAACACCAGAGGAAATATCCATAAAGAATATCGGGACAAGTTTTGTATATTTTTTGATTTTTGTTTCATAATTTGGAAGAGTTGCGCAAAAAGAAGCATCAATTGCAACCCTGCCAGTATTAATATGGTCAACCATATAATCATCCGGCGAATGTGTGATAATGATATCAGGATCAACCTGTCTTATTACATCAACAACCTTATCCACTGATTCCTTATTGATATGAAGCCCGAGATCTGGAAAAAGTCCAACAAAAATCTGTGCCCCAAGAATTTTTGCGGATTCCTCTGCCTCTTTCTTTCTAATTTCTGCAAGTTCCTTTGATTTGATCTCAAAATGACCTTTGTCTCCATTACAAAGGATTGCCATTGAAATAGAATGTCCTGCGTTCTTAAATTTCACCAGAGTTCCTGCACAATTAAGTTCAACATCATCCGGATGTGCAGATATAGTAAGAATATTCATTATCCCTCCTGTGTTAAAATAGGGTAGTGCCAAACAGTATTATTATTTAACAGTATTTTTGTCTATTTCTCAATGGTTTAAAAATTTTTATATCCATCCCCTCTAAAT
>MWDQ01000130.1 GCA_002070645.1 candidate division TA06 bacterium ADurb.Bin131 | reverse complement strand
ACACAGGGGGTTTTTGACCTTGCTCACCTTGTTGCAGGAGATATTATTTTTACAGAATTTTATGACAATCAGGATTTTATTAATCATCTTCTTTTTCTTACTTCGCATGTATACAGGTTTTCAAGTATACTTATGAAATATTATCTGAATGAACCAGTAGATTCTGGATATCACGGAGAAATTATAATGGCACATGCAGGTGTTAGAACATGCGAGGATACAACGACACTTCTTTCGCCTCAGATTTTTGAAAAAATCTATCCATACTTTCAGAAATCAATCTCTGATTTTGGAGCATTTGTCCATTTCTGCGGAAATGGCAGACATCTGCTTCAATATTTTCTTAATTGTCCTTATGTAAAAATAATCAACTTTGGAAATCCTGAAATGTTTGATTGGGATAAAACAATAAACGAAATAGCAAATTATGGGAAGACCTATTACGGCACAGTAAAAAGAAAACAGGGTGAAGAAATGAAAGAATATTTTGAAAGGGTTCTCAATCCCCTGAAGAGAAAAGGCAATCTTATGTTTGCCCCTGTTTTGTTTGATAATGAAGATACCCAGAAAGCACTTGAAATCTGGCATAAAATACAGGATAAAAAGTTTTCTTAAAAAAGGAGAATATGAATTTTAGAACAAGATTTATTGCTTCTCTCGATTTCAGCAAACCAGATAAGGTAAGTTTTCTCCCTGGTGGACCAAGGGAATCAACACTAAAAAGGTGGCATTCAGAAGGACTACCTGAAGATTCTGATTATATGGAGGTACTCTGTTCAATCATTGGCATTCCCTATGAAAAATCGGACTACTCAAAATATATTAATGTTTTGTTCAAAATGAATCCAATGTTTGAAGAAAAGGTTCTGAAGCATGAGGATGGTCATTATATTGTTCAGGATTGGATGGGTGCAATCGTTGAAATTTCAGATACCTATGACCTTACATATCTAAGGTCAGCAAAGGATTTTGTCACAAGAAAATGGCATAAGTTTCCTGTTGAAAACAAAGATGACTGGCAGGAGATGAAAAAAAGATATAATGTTGATGACCCAATTAGATTGCCTGAAAACTTCGATGAACTTGCTATTGCAAATAAGAACAGGACATGGCTTCAGTCCCTAAGTTTTGCAGGTCCATTCTGGCAATTAAGGGAATGGTGCGGTTTTGAAGGACTTTGTATGCTTATGGTTGAAGAACCTGATTTTGTCGAAGAGATGATAGAATTCTGGAAAGATTTTGTTTCTGGTGTGATGGATAGATTTTTTGAAAAGGCAGAATGCGACCATATTTTAATCAGTGAGGATATGGCATATAAAGAAAAGAGTATGATTTCACCGCAGATGGCGAAAAAATTCCTTGCACCTTGCTGGAGTACGTGGAGTGAAAAGGTGAAAAAACATAGTTGTAAAATTATCGAGATTGATTCTGATGGTTATATTGGGGAATTGATACCAATATGGATTGAATCAGGTGTAAATACCTGCAGTCCTCTTGAAATTGCTGCTGGAAATAATCTTGTTGAATATAGAAAAATTTTTGGAAAAAATATGGCCTACAGAGGTGGAGTTGATAAAAGGGCAATTGCAAAAGGAGGAAAATCTCTTGAAGAAGCAATGAGTTTTATCCCATTTTTGCTTGAAGAAGGAGGTTGCATCCCTGGGTGTGATCACGGAGTTCCTCCTGATATTTCATGGAATAATTTCATTGATTATGGACGACTTCTTGCAAAAATGACCGGCTGGTTATAAAAAGAAAAATTTTCATTCTCTGCCAGAAGAAAAAATTTCAGAGGGAATTTTTATTGTCTCTAAAAGTTATGCAGGCATTAATATCTTAGAGAGTATTTTCTTAATATTGGTTGCCAATCCAGGTAAAAGATCCTGGTCAGCAACCTGCATGGATAAGTATCTTCCAAGTTCCCATGCCATGTCATGACCAATTGTATCTGAACCATAAAGTATCTTTTCTTTTCCGACTATCTGAAGGGATGTTTCAAAGGGTCTTGGAGTAGTAAAACTTCCACAGAATTCAAGGTACACATTGTCTGAAGAAAGAGCAAGTTCTTCTGCCTCCAGACGGCCTCTTGTTCCTCCTCCTGAATGACCCAGTATAAAAGATGCCCCCCTGTATTTTTTTGAAATATTGCTCAGCATAGAAGGAGAATCATACGGACCATTCCATGTATGGATGAGTATAGGTCTTTTATATCTGTCTGCATATTCCCATACAGGTATGTAAGATGGGTCAGTAAGAGGTACCCCATGGTAATCCGGAAGAATCTTAAATCCGACGAAAAACCCGGTTTTGAAAAATCTGTCAAAATAAGGAGATATTTCTTCACTGTAAAGTGGGTTGAAAGCAAGATATCCAGATAATCGGTTTCTGTAAGGTTTGAGTATTTTCTCGGCTTCCTGATTAGATAAAGGCGGACCAAAGAGAGCAGGCTCATACGTAAGTATGATCCGGTTTATTCCAAGATCATCCATTTTGACAATGGTTTCCTCTATTCCTTTCTTTATATCACTTTGTCGGAATATCCATCCCCTCGTGAGAGGAGGAGTGTGTCCGTGCGCATCAATTATTTCAACATTATCTAATGTATTCCCTGAGCGAAACTTTTCCCATAAAGGTTTGTATTTAAGAAGATTACTTTTTGGAGCATAGTTTTTTCCTGTAGAGGGAATTTTTAACAATGACTCTGCATTGGAGTGGGCAATCTGTTCGCGTTGCTGAGGAGTAATCCTGGCGTGCATCAGACAGGAAATAGCCGCTCCATTATGTGATTTATAGCCAATCCCGAAGAGAACCCTGTTTGATCCAAATTGTTCAACCAGTACCTCGATTATTTCATTCATATGAAGCCATGATGTATCAATATATGTATTAGGACATCGCCACAAGAGGTCCATAACACT
>MWDQ01000129.1 GCA_002070645.1 candidate division TA06 bacterium ADurb.Bin131 | reverse complement strand
GGATGGATTATTGCTGATGTCTATACGGTTTTAGAATTTTCTATCTTAAATTCCAGAGATTGAGAACATTTAATTTCTTTTCGCATGTTCCAAGGAGACAAAAAATCAGGTGATTCTTCCCGTCCATCAGGAATAAATGGCATCGAAAAATCAAATTTGAAAAAAAAGATAAAAATAATCTTCGATCGAAAACCTTCAAAATCAGGATGCAAGATACTTAAAAAAATATTATTTAAGATATTTTATGTATGAACCAGCCGGACATAAAAATTTGACAGGAGAAATAAAAGGGGTAAAATAATTTCTCAAACTTTTCAAAAAAGGAGATGATTGTGGAAGTAACAGTAAAGGAACTTCTCGAGGTTGGAGCGTATTTTGGACATCCATCAAGGCAGTTTGATCCACGGATCAGACCCTACCTTTATGGGAAAAGACAAGGTATATATATTATTGATATCAGCAAAACATGTGAGAAAATATATCAGGCGGCAGAGGTTCTCCAGAAATTTGCCAGAGAGAATAATCCAATACTTTTTGTTGGAACAAAGAAACAAGCAAGAGATGTTATAAAACAGGCAGCAGAAAAAACCGGGCAGCCGTATGTTAATTACAGATGGATTGGTGGAACCCTTACAAATTTCGATGCAATTCGTAAAAGAATTGAACGGCTTGAGAAGATAGAGGAACTTGAAAAATCAGGCCGTATAAAATATTACACAAAGAAAGAAGCAAGTTTGATACAGAAGGAAAAAGAAGATCTTCTAAAGAAATTTGAAGGAATAAGACACCTGGATAGAATGCCCGGGATTCTTTTTATCGTGGACATAAAAAAAGAGATAAATGCGGTCAATGAAGCAAAAAAAGCCGGAATTCCAATTGTGGGAATAGTGGATACTAATGGAAATCCGGAACTTGTTGAATATCCCATACCGGCAAATGATGATGGTTTTAAATCAATACAATTGATTGTCGAAAAACTCGCAGAAGCAATATCAGAAGCAAGGACAGAAAAAGAAATCGTTGAAGAAAAGGAAAACGGTATTAATGAAGACGAAATACAAAAAGAAGGAGATAACAATGTCACAGACAGTGGAAACAATTAAGAAACTTCGAGAACTCACAGGACTCGGAGTAATTGAATGTAAAAAAGCACTCGAAAAAGCAGGGAACAACTTCGATAAAGCACTCGAGATACTAAAAGAAAAGGGTATTCAGATAGCAGAGAAAAAAACAGATAAAACGACCAAAGAAGGGTTAATTGGTAGTTATATTCATTCAAATGGGAAAATAGGAGTTCTTATCGAGGTTACATGCGAAAGCGATTTTGTCGCAAGAACCGATGATTTTAAAGAACTCGTTAAAAACCTTTGTTTACAAATTGCGGCAACTTCTCCTGAGTATATAAAAAGAGATGATATCCCCCCTGAAGTAATCGAGCAAAAGAAAAAAATATACAATGACATAGAAACATTTTATAAAGAAAATGTATTGTTTGAACAACCTTTTATTAAGGATGATAGTTTAACCATTGAGCAATACATAAAAAACAAAATAGCAAAATTGGGTGAGAATATTAAGGTAAATAGATTTACAAGATACCAGATAGGGGAATGAACGAGAAAAGAATAGTGTTTTACATCGGAAATAAACAAATTAATGGTACCCTTAATGATAGTGCTACTGCGCAGAAAATTTATGCTTCTTTGCCTCTTGAGGGAAATGTTAATCTTTGGGGGAAGGAAATTTATTTTTACATTGGAATTAAAACTTCACCCGAAGATGAAAAAGATATAGTTAATCAGGGAGATATTGCATACTGGCCCGAAGGACCTGCACTATGCATTTTCTTTGGTCCAACCCCGATAAGTAAGAAAGATGAAATCAGACCATACAGTAAGGTAGGCATAATTGGAAGAGTTGATGACAATTCTATAAAAGAATTATATAATATCAAAAGTGGCGAAAAAATAACAATGAAACCCATAACAGGCGGAGGTGCTTAATGGAGTTTGAGGTTGGATATATTCTTTCCCTTGTTGTTATTGGTATAAGTTTCCTCGGGTTTATGCTTTCAATGATGATGGATGAGGTAAATAAGAAAAAAGGCATTGTGATGCTCATCCTTTCAATAGTTCTACTTTTGCTCGGAGGGTATTATTATTATACTGTCGGCCAATGGCAGAGATTAAAAGGAGGCCCGAGTATCAATAAGATTAATTATTATCTTCATATCTACAGGGAGCAGCCCGCGATTCAGCAGCAAGTCCTTCCATTGACACCGGGAACACCGCAAAATCCATAAGAGGGTAAGATGCGGATTCTAAGAGCATGGAAGATTCCTCTATTTATAGTCCTTATATTTTGCGGCTGTGCTGTTATACCAACATCTCAACCAACAAATGATAATCTAGATATACCTCTTGATCAGGGTGCTGTTTACCTGATTGATGAGGCAGACGTAGTCGTTTCTGTATCAGGCGCAACAGAAACAATTATACACCAGAAGATTATTATTACAGGGGAAAAAGGAAAACAGCATGGGACCCTTCAAATCTCATATGATTCAGAAAGACAATCCATTGATATAATTGAAGCGAAAACAATTACGCCAGAAAACCTTGTATTAAGAGCACAGAAGTCAAACATAAAAATTGTAACCCCTGCAGAACTTACACCATATTCTGTTCTATACCCAGGGATAAAAGTTTGTACGGTTAACCTTCCATCAGTTGGCATCGGAAGTACTGTTGAATACACATACAAAATAAAAACAAACAAGCCATTAATGCCCGGAGAATTCTGGGATGGTTTTTATTTCCAAAGTGAAGAACCGTTTGTTCTATCAAGATACAGGTTGTGGGTGCCAGAAAAAATGCAAATTCATACATTTCCTTTTTCTGTTGAATTAAAACAAAGAACAAAAAAAGGAAATCTATATTGTTATGAGTGGTCGAAAAAAAATATGCCTGCAATCACACCTGAAATAATGATGCCCCCTCTTGAAGAAATTGTACCAAGAGTTCTTGTTACATCAATAGATGACTGGGACCAAATAGGAAGATGGTTTTTTAATCTTGCAAAGGATTCAACAGTATATGATTCTAATCTTAAGAATCTTGCCCTTAAACTTACAGAAAATAAGAAAGATAATGACGAAAAGATTAAAGCAGTATACCATTATATATGTAAAAATATAAGATACATAGGACTTGAACTTGGTATTCATGGCTTTAAACCGCATTCAGCGAAAGATGTAATAAAACTCGGATATGGCGACTGTAAGGATAAGGCAGCCCTTATGGTGGCAATGCTAAGATCAATAAATATCCCGTCATATATTGCACTCATTAATACAGATAGATATATTGAAGAAAACATTCCATTTCCAGGACAATTCAACCATGCAATTGTTGCGATTCCAAAAGATTCCTCTTTTATGATACTTGACCCAACATCAGAAGTATTTCCATATCCACAAGTACCTCCATATGATCAAAACAAAGCAGTACTCGTTCCAACAGAAGGTAAAACATACCTTGTGAAAAGTTATACTTCAAATCCAGAAGAGAATAAAAAAACACGTAATATAAATGTTTACTTCGATGAAGATGGAAATATCGAGGCAAATGTTAAAATGATCCCGGAAGGCATCTTTAATGCAGCTATAAGAAATAATTTCAGGTTTCTTTCAGAGGAAGAAAAAAGAAGACAGTTATCTCGAGATCTAAATTCTCTTGTGCCGAATACAACACTAAAATCATTTGAAATAAAGGGTATTGAATCACTCGAAGAAGAGGTTGAAGAAAATTACGCATTTACTTCAGCAAGATATGGAATAAAAATGCAGGATACCTTCATTTTTAAGCCAGCATTTCTTGAAAAAATTGAAGGAACAGAGATAGTAAGTTTGGAAAAAAGAAATTTTCCAATAAGATTCCATTATAAAAGTGCATTCATTGATAAAATTTGTTTTTACCTTCCACAGGGGTATAGGGTAGATACCTACCCTGAACCAATTAGAATAACAAATAAGTTTGGAAATTATTCAATTAACGTTAAAATAGAAAACAATACTCTCGTGTATCAAAGATATTTCTCAATAGATGTTTTGGAAATAAATCCTCAGGACTATATTGAGTTTAGACAATTTTATCAAGCATGCTCTTATTTTGATGGTCTTCCCGTTATCCTGAAGAAGATTCACTAAATCTATTGAAGCGTTCCGTCGATCTGATGTTCTATTAGGATTTAGTCTTAAATCTCAATATTTTTCATTTCTTGCGATTGAGAGATAGTTAAGGTTTCCATTCTGAAAAAAAACAAACGGATATTCAGGTACAACAGAAAGACACAATTGTAAAATGCAAAATGGAAGGAATAAGGAGGGAGCCCATTTCATCTTTTGTAATTTTCGTTTTGTGTTTTACATTATGAATGGCAAGATTTTCACGACTGAAGAGATATTGAAAAAAACCACAACAAAGGAAGTGAAAACTAAAAATTTCCTTTTGAATGGACTTTTATTTATGTTATCATATTACATCTATAATGGATTTGTTGTATAAATATCGCAAACCACGTTAAAAAAGTCAGCATTGGACAAAAAAAACACAAAGCAGCACAGATTGGGAACAAAACAAGGGATCATTTTTAAAGAAATAAATCAAGGAGCCAAATCCCTTTTTTGGAAGAATGGAGAAATTTACCATTCGTCCGGCTAAAGGTTAATTTTAATTAAGGTAAACTTGTTTAACTCTCACAGAGGAGCAATATGCGAGATAATTTTAATTTAAAGGATCTTCTCATTAGTATGGAGGATCTTGACGCAACAGATGTACATTTGCAGGCAGGTTCTGTCCCTGCATATAGAATAAAGGGTGATCTTGAAAAACAATACGAGTATGGCCCTATATCCGATGAACGTTTGAGAGAGATAATATTTGAATTATTGACCGAAAGAGATAAAAGAACATTTGATGAAAAGAATACTGTTGATACTGCAATCAGCATACCAGGAGTTGGAAGATTCAGAATCAGTGTATTTCAACAAAGGGGCTCAATTGCACTTGCTGCGAGAAGGATTTCAAATCAAATTCCTGATTTTGACACCCTTCATCTTCCAGATGCAGTAAAAAAAATAGTAGAATTCCCCAGTGGATTAGTTCTAGTTACAGGCCCAACTGGTTCAGGAAAATCAAGTACCCTTGCTGCAGTTATCAACAATATCAACAAAACAAGAAAATGTCATATCCTGTGTATTGAAGATCCAATTGAATATATGTATAAAAATGAACTCGCCATAGTAAATCAAAGAGAAATAGGTATTGATGTCCCAAGTTTTAAAGAAGCATTAAGATACGCAGTAAGACAGGATCCTGATGTAATACTTGTTGGTGAAATCAGGGACAGGGATACAGTAGAGTTTGCTCTTCAGAGCGCGGAAACAGGGCATCTTGTTTTTGGTACTCTTCACAGTTCAAATGTTAGTCAGACAATTAGTAGAATTCTGAATTTTTTCCCACACAGCGAGCATCCCTCAATACGAAGATCCCTGGCAGCACACTTAAAATCAGTTGTTTCCCAGTTACTTCTACCTTCATGCAAAGAAGGAATAACATTAATACCTGCAACAGAGATAATGTTTATGAACTCTACAATAAGCAGGATTATTCTCGAAGAGCAGGACTCAAAAATTGTTAAGGCAATAAGGTCAGCAAGAACAGAAGGAATGCAGGATTTTGAGTTATCATTGTATAATCTTGTTACAGAAGGTTTCATTACCAAAGAAACTGCACTTGAGCAGGCGGAAAATCCACAGAGTCTGGATATGAAGCTAAGAGGTATATCACTAAGCGAAGAAACAGGTATTATTTCATGAGAAATTTGAATTACCTGATCTTTATCGGATTTTTTTTAATGGCTACATTACTACCACATCTAAGTGGGAGTGATAAACCCCTTGAATTTGTGGTCTTTGGTGACTGTCATTTCAATGACATTGATAATCCTGATTCAACAATCCTCAAAAAGATCGTAGAAGAAATCAACAGGAAAAATCCCGATGCAGAATTTGCTGTAAATCTCGGAGATATCGTGGTTGTTGAAAAAAATCCAGTTGCATATGATAAGGCAATCGAGAATTATCTAAAGGTAATAAAAAATCTGAAAATCCCGGTTTATCATGTGCCGGGTAATCATGATATGACAAACAATGAACAAATACGCAAAATCTACGAGAACAAGATTGGCCCTCTTTATTACAGCGTTAAAAAAAATAATACACTCTTGATTTTCCTAAATAGTGAGTGTCTGGATGAGTCTCAGATTAAATGGTTAAGAAACCAACTTGAGAAACCAGCAAAAACAAAAATTGTTTTTATCCACAAGCCAGTTTTTCCTGTTTCTCCTGTTATTCCAGTTTATTCGAATGCCTCTGACATTAAAATACCAACGCAACTTAGAAAAATTCTCGAGGAAAAAAATGTCGACGCAGTGGTTTCGGGTCATGAACACCTTTTCTATATGAGAAAATATGGCAAAATTCTCCAGGTCATATCAGGCGGCGCGGGAGCGTGGTTATTACCCGCGCCGGAGGGCGGAAAAAGTATGTTTCATTACTGCATTGTGCGGGTTGAAGATAAAAAAATCTCTGTTGAGGCAAATCGAATTAATAATGGTGATAAAGAAAAAAGGTAGTATACTATATTTTATAAGGGTATAGTAAAAGCAAATTTAAGAGATGGAAAAGGGGCTCATTTTCAGAATGCAAAATAAAAGGAATCTCAAGGCGCCCTCAATTCAAATATCTATTTTGTATTGAGGATGAAATCAGAGGAGAAATATACAAACGTAGATTTCAACACTAACAAGGTGGACAATATATGGATTGGGAAATAGCAAATCTTAAAAATTCAATGCAGGTAATCCACAAGCAAAAATCTGAGTATTATTCTGTTTCAATAGGAATTCTTGTTCGTAGTGGTTCAAGATATGAGACACCTAATTACGCTGGAATATCACATTTTGTTGAGCATCTTGTTTTTAAGGGAACTAAATCCCGATCAGCACGGGAATTAAAGGAATCAATAGAAGGCAAAGGCGGAAGTTTTAATGCTTTCACAAGTGAGGAGGTAATCTGCTTTTATGTAAAGATTCTCGAACCACATCTTGAAACAGGAATTGATATCCTTTCGGATATGATTAAGAACCCGCTTTTTAACCCTGAAGAAATTAACAAAGAACGAAATGTAATTATTGAAGAAATTAATATGTACAGGGACTTCCCTGCAAGATATGTTTTCGAACTTCTTAACAATGCTATGTTCGGAGATCATCCCCTCGGAACATCAATACTCGGGACTCCTGAAAGTTTAAGAAATATCAACAGAGAAACACTTTTTAACTTTGTTGAAAACTATCACACAGGAAAAAATCTTGTCCTTAGTGTAGCAGGAAGGTTTAACGAAGATAAACTGATTAAGATTGCGGATAAATTTCTAAGTAATATCAAAGAAGGGACAGATACAAGTTTTGTTCGCTTTGAGGAAAAGATGAAAACCCCATCCTACAAGATAAAGATAAAAGAAACTGAGCAGTGCCATTTTTGTCTTGGGTTTCATGCCTATCCGAGAAATGATGACAGAAGGTTTGCTTTAAGTGTTGCAAATATGATACTCGGAGGAAATATGAGCAGCAGGTTGTTTAATGAAATTCGTGAGAATAGGGGACTTGCTTATGATATAAGGAGTTATGCAAGAAGTTATTATGACACTGGCGCAGCAATAATTTCTGCAGGGTTGATACCGGCAAACCTTATTGAATCACTAAAGATTATAAAAGAACAGATTAGAATTATGATTGAACAACAGGTAAAAGAGGATGAAATTGAAAGAGCAAAAGAATATCTTGTTTCACAGTTTTTAATGGGTCTGGAGGACCCTATGGAATATATGCTATGGATAGGTGAACAACTCGCAGCAAAAGAAAAAATGTTGTCAATTAATCAGGTTCAATCAAAAATACGAGCAGTAACAGAAAAGGATATTCAAGATGTATGCAGGGATATATTTAAAAAAAATCCATGCTTCGCTATGATTGGACCAGAGAATAAACTCGATGATGTCTCAAAAATTCTGGAGGATAAATAATGATAAAAAAGGATATTATAGAGGAGATAACAAAAGAAACTGGCTTAAGCAAACCAGTGGTAAGATTGGTCATCGAAAAGTTTATTACACAGATGAGAACTTCACTTCTGGAAAAACAAAGAATTGAACTGAGAAATTTCGGTGTTTTTAAGGTAAAAAAAGTAAGGCCCAAAAAGGGACGCAATCTGAAAACAGGAGAAACAGTCCCTGTGCCAGAAAGATGGAAAGTCACCTTCAAACCATCAAAAGTTTTCCTGAAACTTAATTCCCCTGAATCAGAACAGCAACTCCCTTTTGATTCCCCAGAGACGGGGTCAACTCTTGACTCTTGACAAGTATTCGACATTCAACCCATAGGGATAAAAAATTAACAGAAAGATTTTAAGACAGGAATTTGAAAACCATTTATGGAATTGCAAGTATAAACAAGGAACCAAAGGTATTTTATTTTAACTTTTGTAATGCTCGTTTTGAATTAAAAATGTGATAAACAGTTCAGTCGTATTGTTTTTTTTCTCTAATTTCTACTTAAGACCTTGAAATATCAAAGCAAATACTATAAAATCAGAAGTAACCCTGATACCATCATAAATTCTATCAAGGAGGATATAATGCGAAATTTTAGATATTTAATATGTCTGGCTGCTTTATTGATTGCAACTTTTTCGAGTATTTCAATCTCCGCTGAAAAAATTCAAATCACAAAAAATGGAGAGGCGCTTTTTCCGATTATTATCTCTGAAAACGCAAGCCAGAATTTGAAAGACCTTGCTGGGGAACTCGCTTTTTACCTGAAGAGTATCACAGGTGCTGAATTCGAAATTAAAACTGGTCGTGGAAACAACGGTATTGTTATCGGGACGATTCAACAGTTTCCTGATAATAGGATTGCTCCGAAACTCAAGATTTATAACACCTATGACGGGAAAGAAGCATACGCAATAAAAAGCGAGAAGAACAGATTGCTTTTAATAGGAGCCACGGAATCCGGAACCTCTCATGCCATATTCAGATTTCTTGAGATACTCGGATGTAGATGGTATTTCCCTGCAAAGGAGTGGGAGATTATTCCAAAAATACCCAACATCTCAACAAATATTGAAGAATACGATAGACCTGCTTTTCTTTCGAGAAGAATATGGTATGGCTATGGATTTTTCGACAGGCATAAGCAAAAAACAGTTAACGACTATCTTGCGTGGGTAAGACATAATAGAATGGGAGGATCTATAAATGTTTCCTTTGGACATGCATGGCAAACAATCATATCTAATAATCAAAAGGTATTTGATGAACACCCAGAATATCTTGCCCTTGTTGGAGGAACAAGAAAAGGACCTCAGATTTGTGTCAGTAATCCTGAAGTAAGAAAGATTGTTATCACATATGCTTTGAATTATTTCAAAAATCATCCTGACGCAGATATGGTATCAGTTGAACCATCAGATGGACTTGGACATTGTGAATGCGAGAATTGTCTTAAAATGGGATCTGTCTCTGAAAGGGTTTTTTATCTCGCAAATGAGGTTGCAAAGGCAGTTGCAAAGGAATATCCTGGAAAGTGTGTTGGACTTTATGCATATAGCGACCATTCTGAACCACCATCCTTCAAACTTGAACCAAACGTCTGGATACAAAGGACTGCTGGCTTTACAATTGGTAAA
>MWDQ01000128.1 GCA_002070645.1 candidate division TA06 bacterium ADurb.Bin131 | reverse complement strand
GCGATGAAGAAAGAGCACCGTATAGCACTAAGCGCGAGAAGGTGAGCGCGCTGACCGAAGCACGAAGTGCAAGAAAAATCCCCTGTTTCCCCTTTTTGTAAAGGGGATGAAAAGGGGATTTACGAAGTGCAAGAAGCTGGTGCGATGAAGAAAGAGCACTATATAGCACTAAGCGCGAGAAGGTGAGCGCGCTGACCGAAGCACGAAGTGCAAGACGATGTATAGGTCTGAGCAAGCGAAGACCTATGCGGATGGCCGACCCCGAGTGTAGTGGGATCATCCAACCGATTAGTATTTTATAGGTTGGATGAAAGGGGTGTGGGGAAAGAGGCGTTCCCCACGCAGTAGGGGGAAGATTAAGGGGGAGATCCCCCTTAAGGAGCGAGGAGCAGATCGCGATCGAGCGACGGGGTGCTCAAATCCCTTATCCTCCACCTTTCAATACGAGATTGAAAAGATATCCAGTAAGGATGATGCCAATGCCGACAATTCCGGCAAAAATTAAAATCAGTTTTGTTTTCATCACTTTTTTAAGGATTA
This sequence comes from candidate division TA06 bacterium ADurb.Bin131, assembly GCA_002070645.1. Taxonomy (GTDB): domain Bacteria; phylum Ratteibacteria; class UBA8468; order B48-G9; family DTJG01; genus DTJG01. The sequence continues at coordinate 18,489 of MWDQ01000128.1, read as the reverse complement.
TAAATTCAGGGAGCGAGAGTCCTGTTACAGCCATCATAAATGCGAGAGTTGTTCCCATAGCAACACCTTTTTCGGTTAATGCGCTGACGAGTGGGATAACACCTGCGGCGTTTGAATAGAGTGGAATTCCGATGATCGTTGCTAAAGGCACAGCGTACCACTTATCTGCGCCAGCATAGCGAACTAAAAAATCAGCCGGTACATAACCGTGTATCCAGGCGCCTATCCCGATACCAAAAAAAATATAAATCCAGACATTTTTAATAATATCCACTGTGTACCTTTTGGCATAGAATATTCGGTCTTTCCAGGTCATTTTGACACCGTTTTCCGTATCTTTGATATTATTAAAAACAAAACTTTCAATTAGATCTTCTACACTCAATTTATCAATGGCGATGCCTGATAAAATAGCAATTATTAGACCGCTTAATATGTAGATCAATGCAATTTTCCAGCCAAACATTCCCAATAAAAGAATAAGAGCAATTTCGTTGATCATTGGTGAAGCCACAAGAAAGGAAAATGTGACACCAAGAGGAACGCCTGCTTCCACAAAACCGAGGAATAAGGGAATGGCACTGCAAGAACAGAACGGTGTAATTATTCCAAGAGCTGCCGCGAGAAAATTACCCAGGTATTTATTTTTTTTTGATAGAATGCTGCGGATTTTTTCGGGTGGGAAAAATGATCTGATTATTGAAATGATAAAAATTATTATGACTAAAAGAATTAAAACTTTTATTGTGTCGTAGATAAAAAAATTAACTGCCTCAGCAAGAAGTGTCTTTGGTGTAAGATGAAAAACACTGTAAGTTAGCCAATCAGCAAGCAATTTAACAGAATAAAAAATGCTCATACTTATAAGGAGTTCTCTTTGATTATCTTCTTAATTTTTTCAATATCTGGCACGATTCCAGTTAATACGACCTTTCCATTTATGACCAACGCGGGAAGGGATATTACCCCTGTCTCAATTATTTTTTGAATGTCAGTGACATATTCTAATTCTGCCTTTAACCCTGATTCATCAACCGCTTGTCTTGTTAATTCAAATAATTTTTTACAGGACGAACAACCTGAACCTAATACCTGAATTTTCATTTTCTTACCCTCCATAACAGGTTTAAGTATTTATTTAATAATTTTGAATTTTCTTTAATCACTTTTTTATTGATTGAGTAAATTACATTTAATCCTTCCTGCCTTGTTGTCACCAACCCAAAGTCCCTTAAAATTTTCAAATGATGCGATGTAAGATTCTGTGCTAGTTCAAGGCATGGCCAGATTTCACAAACACATTTTTCGCCTTTCCTTAATAACCATAGGATTTTTAGCCGGTTTTCTTCGTCTATTACCTTGAGAAATTCAACAACCTGGGATATTTCGGTACCAGGCATTTTATTGTTATTATGTTTTGCTTTCATGGTTCATCAATATTAATTATATCAATTTTAATTGATATTATATAGGATTGAGTTTTTAATGTCAAATCTCATTTGTCCTGATATGCGCAATACCTTAGAGAATGGGAGTAACTATGTAGTTTAAAAGATAAAATGTTACCCTTGAGCTAAAAGATAGAATGTCACATTTCTATTGGTATCTTATAATATTTTTTATTAGGTTGTGTCAAAAAACAGATGAAACTTTTATGTTTAAAAACCCGACAAAAGAAGGTAAGGGGGATTTTGACTTTTCCCTTGACAAAGGGAGACATGAGAGGGATTTAGAAATCCATCCAGGTTTTCTCTTACAAAGGAAATAAATAGGGAAGTTTCCCCGGGCAATCTTTAACAGAATAAAAACCAGTCCTATAATTACCGTCATCCCATACTTGACAACATAAATACATTAACATAAATTATCATCAAGAGGGCTTGCAATTATACTGTTTTAAATTGTCAATAGTATGACTGATATCAAAGCAAAATTCATTGTTGATGGTATGCTCGGGAAACTTGCGAGGTGGTTAAGAATTTTTGGTTTTGATACAGAGTATTTTTCGGGCAAGGATAAGTATTTTTTGTTATGGAAGGCGAGAAAAGAAGGAAGGATAATCCTTACAAGAGACCATAACCTTTTTATTCAGAATCAGGATATCTGTATTTTTATTAAGAGTGAGGATCTTAAACATCAAGTAAGACAGATAAAAAAAGATGTTGGTATTGTTTTTGATAATGATCTTTTCTTTTCAAGGTGCAATGTTTGTAATAGTATTCTTGAACACAAAAATCTGTCTGATGTTATAGATAATATTCCTGAATATGTTGCCAGAACTCATAAGGATTTTTCGTATTGCAGGAGTTGTGGCAGGATATACTGGAGGGGAACTCATTATGAAAGGATGCTTAAATTTATTGAATCAATTCAGTCAGATGAAGATTAAGTTTTTATTGATTATTTTAATTTTGGGATTACAGTTAATTGGTTATGGAGAAGAAAAATATCACAGGGCGCTTTTTTTTGAAAGAGTAGATGAACAATCAGTTCAGTGCAGGTTGTGTCCGAGAAATTGTTTAATTCCTGAAGGTAGGTATGGGTTTTGCCGCGCAAGAAAAAATATTGGAGGGGTTTTATATGCAATGGGCTATGGTAATCCCTGTGCTGTTGCTGTAGACCCAATTGAAAAGAAACCGTTGTTTCATTATCTTTGTGGTTCAAAAGCATTTTCAATAGCATCCGCTGGATGCAATCTAAGATGTCTCTTCTGTCAGAACTGGCAGATTTCCCAATTTTCACCAGAAGAAACAAAAAATATTCCGCTTTCTCCTAATCAGGTTGTACAACTTGCAAAACAAAAAGGTTGTCCTGTAATCGCGTACACCTATTCTGAGCCCATAAGTTTTTATGAATATATGCTTGATACCGCAAAGATTGCGCGTTCTGCGGGGATAAAGAATATTATGCACACAGCAGGATATATTAATCAGGAGCCACTTGAACAGATCCTTCCATTTATTGATGCTGCAAATGTTGATTTAAAAGGAATTTCTAAGGAGTATTACAAAAATGTTTGTGGTGGAACACTTGACGATGTTTTGAGAACACTGATGATTATGAAAAAATACAAAATCTGGATAGAGATTACAAACCTTGTTGTGCCTGGTTATAATGATAGCGATGCAGATATAAAGCAACTTTGTGATTGGATAAAAAACAATCTTGGGCCTGATACACCTGTTCATTTTAGCAGGTTTGGGCCAATGTATAAACTTGCACATCTTACAGCCACTCCATACGCGACATTGGAGAAGGCATACAAGATCGCAAAAAAATCAGGGTTGAAATATGTTTACATTGGTAATGTTTATGGAAACCTTTACGAGAGTACATTCTGCCCGAAATGTGGTAAAATTATCGTAAAAAGAAGAGGTTATGAGATTGTTGAAAACAATATAAAAAAGGGAAAATGCACATTTTGCGGCACAAAAATCGCTGGTGTGTGGGAATAACAGGAATTTTATTCTTTTTATTGACTACGGGTTGTTTTTCTGCAGGTATGAGAAAACCATTTTTTGCTGGCTCTTTCTATCCATCTGATGAAAAAGAACTCAGAAATCAACTTTCATCTTTTTTTGAGAAAAAAAATGTTGAGGGGCAACTAGTTGGGCTTATTGTTCCACACGCAGGATATATCTATTCTGGCAAAACTGCAGGCAATGCTTATTTCTTGATAAAAGACAAAAAAATCAGTACGGTTTTTTTGATTGGCAGAAGTCATCATGCGAGTTTTATAGGTGTTATTACCGATGATAGAAATGCATGGATAACTCCGTTTGGTAGTGTTGATGTGGATACAAGAATTGTTTCAGATATTGTCGCCAAACCAGGATTTCGTATTGATTACAGGATTCTCGACGCAGAACATGCTCTCGAGGTTCAACTGCCGTTTCTTCAGTATGCTATAAAAGGTAAGTTTAAGATTGTGCCAATTCTTGTTGGTTGCGAAAACCAAGAGGAACTTGAGTTGTATGCAAACTATCTTCTTCCTGTTGTCAAGAAGAATCCTGATTCAATCATTGTGATGAGCACTGATTTATCACATTATCATCCTGTTAATACTGCACAGCAGATGGATAAAAGGTTTATTGATGCTATTGAGAACAATAAGTTTTCTTCAATTATTAAGGCAATGAAAAACGGAGAACTTGAGGCCTGTGGAGCAAGTGCAGTATTCCTCGGGTTGAGTATATTATCAAAAATTTCACCGATAAATGTAAAACTATTAAAATATGCAACATCCTATGATACAACAAAGGACAAAAGTGCTGTTGTTGGTTATGCTTCAATGGCGGTATATAAAGATACTAAAAAAACAATTGAAAAAAAAGGAGGCACAATGCTCGATAAAAAACAGAAGGAAACACTGTTAAAGGTTGCGAGACAAACCCTTGAATACTTTCTTGCAGGAAAAAAATTGCCAGAACTTAAGATTACAGATCCTGCGCTTCTTGAAAAAAGAGGTGTATTTGTTACCCTGCGAAAAAACGGAGAACTACGTGGTTGTATTGGTATGATTATTCCATCTGAACCACTTATAGATGGGGTAAGATCAATGGCTATTGAGGCAGCCACCGGAGACCCGAGATTTCCCCCTGTAAGTTTGAAGGAATTAAAAGATATAGAAATAGAGATTTCAGTATTAACAGTACCCGCGAGGGTTTCGAGCCCTGATGAGATTATTCTTGGTAGAGATGGTGTAATTGTAAAAAAAGGATATAGACAGGGTGTTTTTCTTCCTCAGGTTGCCGATGAAACCGGCTGGACAAAAGAACAGTTTTTGTCTGCTTTATGTTCTCAAAAGGCAGGGCTTGATCCAGATGCCTGGAAAAGGCCTGATACAGAATTGTATACTTTTCAGGCAGAGGTATTTTCGGAGCATGATTTGTGAGATGGCCTTTAATATTCAACTTTTTTATAAGCGGGATTGTTATCGGGACTTCAAGTTGTGCTTTATCGTGTGGATGGTTGCTTATTCCTCTTATTTCTGAGAATGAACCGAGTATAAAAAAATCCTTTTTTAGGTTTATATATTTTCATGCAGGAAAAATTATCTCATATATTATTCTCGGAGGACTGGTTGGATATTCCTCGCAGTTTATAACAAAAATCACCAACAACAGGTCCTTATGGTTATATGGGGGGACAATACTATTTGTTATAGGTATATTGAATATGCTATTGCCTGATTATAGAAGAACAGGTATAAAAAAGAAATTCTCCGCAGTAACAGGTTTTATTATTGGTATTATTCCGTGCGGACCTTTGATTGGTTTCCTTGTTTATCTTGCATATGTTGCAAATGATTTTGTTTCTGGTGCAATTGGTGGGTTTGTTTTTGGCCTTGGAAATATTCTTAATCCATTGATTTTTTTGATTTTTCTTGTGCCGGCAAGTACTGGATTTTTCGAAAGGATCATAAATAATAAGCAGATATTCAAAATTGCGGGAAGTTTGATATTTTTCTGCTGGGCAATAGCGTTAATTTTGGAGGCAATGGGATGAATGAAAAAATAATTGTGCATGTATGCTGTGGAGTTTGTGCTATTACAACTTTTAGGTTTCTCGAAGAAAAATTTGAACCGATTGGATTCTGGTTTAATCCTAATATTCATCCATATGAGGAATATAAAAAACGTCTTCAGAATGCAGGATATGTTTTTCAGAAACTCGGCAGAAGTATTGAGTGGGATATGGAATATAGCATAGATAAGTGGTTTTCCTTAACCACGCCAGTAGCGAAAAATAAAAACTTAAGATGTGAAAGATGTTATGAAATCCGCCTCGAAAAAACAGCACAATTTGCCAGTGAAAAAGGTATTAGATTTTTTACGACAACAATGTTTTATAGTGTGCATCAGAATTTAGAAGCAATAGAGAAAATAGGTAATCTTATAGCAGAAAAATATTCTCTTAATTTTTTACCAATGGATCTTCGATCTTATTATCAAAAAGGTCAGGAAATATCAAAAAACTGGCTGGTTTATAGACAGAGATATTGTGGATGTTTATTCAGTGAACTTGAAAGAGAGGGCTTATTTAATGAAGATATTAAAAAACGGTGATGTTGTATGTCTTGTTTGTGAAGATGGTAAGAAATGGTTTTTGAAGATAGAAAGCAGGCACTTCAGTACACACGAAGGAATTGTGGATTTACAGCAGTTGATCGGGAAACAAAGTGGTGATTATGTCCTGACCAGTACAAACAAAAAGGTCTATTTTTTTATTCCATCAATTGAGGAATTAATACTTCATTATGTAAAAAGAAGTACTCAGATTATTTATCCAAAAGATGCAGGATACCTTATCTTAAAACTTGGCATAAAAGAAGGAATGAATATCCTTGAAATAGGAACTGGCTCTGGTGCAATGACACTTGTTCTTGCACATTTTATTGGAGAAAAAGGAAAGATTTATACATACGAAGAAAGACCTGAGTTAACAAAAAAAGCAGAAAATCTTATCAGGGAATTCGGTTTTGGGGATAGGGTTAGTTTTCATATAAAAAGTATAGAACAGGGGATAGAAGAAAATGATTTTGATGTTGCGCTTATCGATATCAAAGAACCGCAGCAGTATCTAAAAAATATTATTGATGTATTATCATACGGTGGTATATTTGGAATTGTTGTTCCAACAACAAATCAAGTTTCCGCAGTTATTCAGGTATGTGAAAATTTGCCTGTTTGTAGTGTTGAAGTCTGTGAGATACTTCTTAGAAAATATCGTGTTAACGCAGAAAGATTAAGACCAGAAGACATAATGGTTGGCCATACTGTATACATGATTACTGGCAGGAAAATAAATCTTTGAGTTAGTGTCTGTGATATAATTATTATAGTTTGTTCAGAGTCAGCCATTATCCATAAGTTCCCCCTTTCTTAAAGGGGGAATTCAAGGGGGATTTTAGGGGGGTTATAAAAACTTTTGAAACTATTGAAAAATAAACAGAAACACTGCTAAAAACTCAGCCATATTTGGCACTGCCCGATAATAACACAGGAGGAAAAATGTCAATGAACATAAGATGGATTGAAGGTGGAATTGAAATGTTGTGTGAGGAGTTTGGTGAAGATAGAGTTAGGCACGCAATTGATGCTGTGAAGAATTTTCAGGTTGAGATACCTGGCTGGGCGTTGGGTACATTTGGAGGAGGAAGATTTGGTGGTTTTTCTTATCCAGGTGCAGCAAGAAACATAGAAGAGAAACTTGATGATGCTGCATTTATTAATCATTTAACCGGCTGTACAAAACGTTTTGCAACCCATATGCTCTGGGATTTTTCTGAAGATGGAATGACTTCTGACTATAAAATTGCAGAAAGGGTATTACTTCAGGCAAAACAGCGTGGCCTTGAACTTGGAGCAGTAAATCCAACCTATTTTCTTGAAGGTTCTCATATGGGAAGTTTTATTTCTCCTGATGAGAAAACCCGAAGAAGATACATAGATCAAACAATTCTCGCAGGAAAGATTGCAAAGGAATTATGCAATGGTGTTGTAACATTGTGGTTTCCTGATGGGTCTCTGTATCCAGGTCAGATAGATCTGAAAAAGTCATATGAGAGATTAAAATCCTGTTTGTTTGAAGCATATTCAAAGATGCCCGGGGATATTTTAATACTTATAGAATACAAGGTTTTTGAACCAGGAACATACAGCACAACAATTCCTGACTGGGGAACATCCTTCGCTCTTGCAAAATCACTCGGTTCTAACGTCGGGGTGCTTGTTGACCTTGGACACCATTATCATGGCACCAACATTGAACAGATTGTTATGACACTTATTTCTGAAAATATGAAGGGTGGATTTCATTTTAATACAAGATATGCAGCGGATGATGATGAATCAGTCGAACCAAATCCAGAGATGGCAAGGATTTTCTATGAGCTTGTTAAAGGAGACGTAGTGGTTAATTCTGATACAAAAAAGAACTGGGCATATATGATAGACCAGTGTGGAGGGAGGGAAAACAGGATACAGGCACTTCTTCATTCTGTTGATTCGCTTCAACTTTCTCTTGCGAAGGGTATGCTTGTGCAGACAGAAAAACTATCTGAATATCAGGAAAAAGATGAAATTATACTTGCTAATAGATTATTTAATAACCCCATTATAAATGCAGATGTTCGTCCAATTGTGCTAAAGGCGCGACTTGAAAAAAACCTTCCTCTTGACCCCATAGACGCATATATAGAAAGCGGGTATCAGAAAAAGATTGAGTCGTCCAGAGGTAATTAAAGTTTTAAATAATAGGTTTTTATTCTTCACAAAATCCCTCTTGAATTCTACCTTTGAAAAATAGGGCGAGGGGGAATTCCCCGGGTGACTTCTGAGGATGTAGTGAGTACCTTCAGGCGCGATGTATTTGTCCTCTTATAAAAAGCACTGGACTGAAGTCCAGTACCTTTTTATAATGACATTTGTCAAGAGTCAAGAGTTGACCCCGTCTTCGATACCTTTTATTGAGAAATCAACTTTTTCAAAAAAATTTGACAAATTTAATGATATAGTTTTACATATTTGTGGTAGAAAATGGGAGGAAATGGTGTTTATTGGAGAATACTGGGGAAGGATTGATGATAAGGGCAGGGTGGTGATACCGTCAAAACTCAGGAAAACACTTTTTACCCAGGGTGTAAAAAATGTTTATATAACCCGTGGGCTGGAGGCATGTCTTTTTGTGTTTTCTGAAACTATTTGGAATGTGCAGACAGAGAAATTAAAGTCGCTTTCTTTTACAAAGGTTGATCCACGCGCCTTCACAAGGTTATTTTTTTCTGGCGCATTCCAGTCAAAGATTGACAGGCAGGGAAGGATTGTTTTGCCTCAAAATTTAAGTGCTTATGCAGGGCTTAAAGAAAATATTGTAATTATTGGAGCAGGGGATCGGCTTGAGATATGGTCAGAGGATAACTGGAACACTTATTCTAAAAAGGCGCTGGAATCATACGGAAAAATTGCAGAGACACTGCTGGGGACATAAGGTCGCATCGTCCGGTTATGGTGGATAAGGTTATTGAGTATTTTAATCCACAACCTGGATGTATTTATATTGATGCAACGTGCGGTACAGGTCATTATTCGCGCGTCATTCTTGAGAAGGCATCCGGTAAATGCAAGATTGTTTGTATAGATAAGGATCCCCGTGCCATTATGAGGGCAAAAGAATATCTAAAAGAATTTTCTGAAAATATAGTTTTTATCAGGAATGGGTTTGAAAATCTTTTAGAGGTTATGAGGAAACTTAAAATTAATGCTCCATCAGGGATACTATTTGATTTAGGTTTTTCTTGTGAACAGATATCAGACAGCAGCGCTGGTTTTGGTTTTCGTCAGGATGGTCCTCTGGACATGAGGTTTAATCCAGAATCAGGTATCTCTGCTATGGATGTTATAAACAAATTTTCTGCTTTGGAACTTGCAGAGATATTTAGGAAATATGGAGAATTAAATAATTCTTTGAGAATTGCACGGCTAATATGCGAGGAAAGAAAGAGAAGGAAATTTGAAACAACAAGGCAACTTTCTGATTTTATTGCAGCCCATTATTCTTCAAGAAAAAATATTCATCCCGCAACAAAAATATTTCAAGCAATCAGAATTTATGTGAATGATGAACTTGAAAATCTTTTTAAGGGACTTAATTCAGCAGCAGAAATTTTAGCAGAAGGCGGTAGAATTATTGTTATATCGTATCATTCCCTCGAGGATAGAATTGTAAAAAAATTCATGAAGGAAACGCCTAACATCAGAGCACTATTAAAAAAACCGATTGTTCCTGATGAATATGAAAAAAGATCTAACCCGAGTTCGAGAAGTGCAAAAATGCGTGTTGCAGAGGTGATATTATGAGAAACAGGAGAATGCTTCCACAATGGATTTCCAATCTCGCTCTTGCCTCTGTTTTTGTTTTTTGTTATTTGATTCTTTCCTGCAAGGTTATTGTCATTAGTTATAAGGTTTCAGACCTCGAAAAACAACTGCAACAATTAAGAAATTGGAATCAATATTATAGAAGTCAGATTCTAAAGGAGATGTCATTTGAAAAGGTTAAACTACGTGCGGAAAAACTAAATCTTTCTCTCGAGGTACCAGATAAATGGAGGATCGTACAGATTAACGAACCAGAAGATTCGCGGGAAACTAATAACTATGCAAATGCAGAAGAAAAAAAACCAAATTGATCAGTTTTTAACAAGAAAAGAAATTGTACAATTAATTATAATTGCCGGGTTTATTGGTATTGTTATAAAGTTGATTATTCTTCAGGTTTTTTTGTATCCAAAATACTACAAAATTGCAGGCAGGATTCAGTTTGTTAGAAAAGAAATTCCAGCGCAGAGGGGCACAATATTTGATAGAAATGGAAGTGTTCTTGCGGTTGATGTCCCGGCGAAAACTCTTTACATTGATACAAAAAACATCGATAATTTAGAGGAAACAGCAGAGAAACTTTCTTCTATTTTGAAGATTCCTGTTGGTGATATCAGGGAAAAACTCAAGAAACAATCTTATCCTAGGATAAAAAGAAAGATTACTATCGAAGAATATTCTGCAATTGATAAAGAGAAAATTAAAGGGGTTGTTTTTGAAGATGACTATCAACGAGTATACCCAAAGGGTCGTCTTGCGTGTCATGTAATAGGATGCGTTAATATTGATGGAATTGGGTTAGAAGGTGTGGAACTTTCATATAATGATGTACTATCAGGAGAAACAGGGATTGTTGAGATACTGCGAGATGGAAGGGGTAAGTATCTAAGTTCGCTTGGAAGAGTAATTCGTGAGCCACTAAAGGGAAGGGATATTTATTTAACAGTAGATGAACATATTCAGCAGATTGTTGAGGAGGAAGTTTCCAGGTGTTGGGAAACAAGTAAACCTAAAAAGATCAGTATTATTGTAATGGATCCAAAAACAGGTGAAATTCTTGCTATGGCAAATAAGCCTGATTATGACCCGAATGAACCAGGCAGGTATCCTGTGGAATACAGAAAAAATCACTCTGTAACCGATTTATTTGAACCAGGTTCTATATTTAAGATTGTAACCGCATCGGCTGTCCTTGAAGAAAAAAAGGTAAACCTTGATGATGTTTTTAACTGCGAATGCGGACAATGGTACGTGCGGGGACATATTCTTCATGATTCTCATCCTTACCGGGCACTTAATTTCAGGGAAATTATCATAAAGTCAAGTAATATAGGAACAGTTAAACTTGCAATGTTAATAGGAGAAAATACCCTGTATAATTATATTAAGAAATTTTGTTTTGGAGAATTAACAGGTATAGACATACCAGGTGAGATAAGAGGTATCTTAAGACCTGTTGAAAAATGGTCTAATTATTCAATTACTGCAATTCCTATAGGTCAGGAGGTTGGTGTTACCTGTCTTCAGGCAATAAGGGCAATGTCTGTATTTGCCAATGGAGGTTATCTTGTACAGCCACATGTGGTTAAAAAAATAGACCCTCCAGATCCTTTCCATACAACATCATTTTCAGTTATTGGTCCTATTATTTCAAATGATACAGTATTAAAACTTAATGAAGTTCTTTCGAAGGTTGTGGAAGATGGAGGAACAGCAACAAAGGCGCAGATTGCGGGTTATGAGATTTGTGGAAAAACAGGCACAGCGCAAAAATTTGAAAATGGGTCATACTCACACTCAAAGTTTGTTGCTTCATTTCTCGGTTTTTTGCCTCGTAATGACCCGAAGGTTGTGATTCTTGTGAATATAGATGAGCCGCAGGGAGCATATTATGGCGGAGCTGTTGCAGCGCCAGTTTTCAGAGAGATTGCCTGGCGTATTATGCAGTATATGCATATTCCTCCTAAATCCGGCTCAATTGCACTTACAGGATTGGAAAATAATGAAGGTAAAAGAACTGATTAAAAATACAAAGGTTGTTAAATCACAGGAAATTCTAAATCGAGAGGTATCAGGCATATTTTATGATTCACGAAAGGTTCTACCAGGCGGAATTTTTGTTGCAATACATGGAACTTCTGCGGATGGTAATGCTTTTGTCCAGGAGGCAATTGAGCGCGGGGCATCAGTGGTTGTTACCGAAAAAAGAGACCTTGTATTACCTTCGGGAGTTGGCCTTATTGTGGTGGAAAATAGCCGAAAGTTTCTCGCAGAGATTGCGGATATTTACTATCATAGTCCATCAAAAAACCTTAAGATTGTTGGTGTTACAGGCACAAAGGGCAAGACAAGCACTGCAATGATTTTAAAGGAGATTTTTGAAGCAGCATCATTTAAAACAGGTCTTATTGGCACAATACAGTATGAAGTGGGTCAGAGGATAGTTCCATCTACAAATACAACCCCTGAGTCAATAGACATACAGGCACTTCTGGCAGAAATGGTAAGGGCAGGTCTTACCCATGCGATTCTTGAGGTATCCTCACATTCTATTGACCAGGGACGGATTGAATGCATAAGTTTTGATGCAGGGATTTTTACCAATATTGCTTCGCATGAGCATCTTGATTATCACAAAAATTTCAGAAACTACCTTGAATCTAAGTTAAAATTTTTTTCAACATACCTGCCAGCAAGTAAAAAAAAGGATAAGATTGCTGTAATCAATATTGATGATGTCTATTCGAGGATTTTTATAAATACAGCAAGAGAAAAAAAGTTAAATGTTGTAACATATGGACTATCACGAAAAGCAGAATTCAAAGCAGAAAATTTTACATTTGATCGTAATGGAACATCCTTTGTTTTAAGGGGTAAAAAATTTTCAACAAAACTTCTTGGTTCAGGGAATCTTTATAATTGTCTTGCTGCGATATCTACCGCGGTGAGCAGCGGTATATCCATTGACACGGCTGTTTCTGTTCTTGGGAATATAAAAAATATCCCTGGGAGAATGGAGTTTATTGATACAGGTAGACCATTTACTGTTGTGGTTGATTATGCGCATACCCACAGGGCTCTTGAAGAATTATTAAAAACAGTAAGACATTTGAATCCAGGAAGAATTCTTCTTGTCTTTGGTTGCGGTGGAGATAGAGATAGGAGCAAAAGGCCAATTATGGGGAAGATAGCAGCTCGATTTGCAGACAGGGTTTATATAACCTCTGATAATCCTCGAAATGAAAATCCAAATCAGATAATATCAGATATATACAGAGGCATTCCATTCTGGTATAAAAGAAAATGTGAACTTATTCCAGATAGACGGTCTGCTATCAAAAGTGCACTCAGTTGTGCAAGAGAAAATGACTGGGTTGTGATTGCAGGAAAAGGCCATGAGCAATATCAGATAATTAAAAATATTTTTTATCAGTTTGACGATAGAAAAGTTGTTTTGGAATTATTAAAGGAAATCAATAACTAAGATGGAGCCAATCAAGTTTGAAGAGGTTTTAAGGTGGACTGGCGGAACATCCCGAGAGAATGAAAGGGAGATTGTTTTTAGTGGAATAAGCACTGATTCCCGTTGCCTGTGCAAAGATTGCTTATTTGTTGCACTTAGAGGTAAGAATTTTGATGGCCATAATTTTGTTTTAGATGCTGTAAAATCAGGCGCACTGGGTATTCTTACTGAAAGACAACTTCCTTATAATGTTCCTCAGATTATTGTTGATGATAGCATAAGAGCACTCGGAGATATAGCGAGGAATTATAAAAGAAAATTTAATTGCACTGTTATTGGAATTACAGGAAGCGATGGAAAAACAACAACAAAGGAGATGTCTGCATTTTTACTTGGTTCAGTTTTTAATGTTTGTTGCAACCAGGGAAATTTTAACAATGAGATTGGACTTCCTTTGAGTATGTTTAATATCTCAAAAAAAACTGAGATTGGAATCTTCGAACTTGGTATGAACGGAAAAAACCAATTAAGATACCTTGGAGATATTCTTCGACCTGATATTGTGGTAATAACATCTATTGGTTATGCGCATCTCGGTTTTTTCAAAAACCGCAGGGATCTTGCAGAGGCAAAGGCAGAAATACTTGAAAATATTTCTATTGACGGGATTACACTTTTTAATGAAGACACAGATTTCTACGATGTTTTAAGGGAAAAAGGTGCCCATACTCTTAAGGGAATTGGACTTGGTCCCTCGTCTGACTTCCGTGGCTTTGTAAAGAACTATAATGAAGATTATTTTGATCTTGAGATTAGCCTTTGGAAAAACATTATATTTCGCATAAATTCTTGGAATGGAGCAATTGCCTATCCCGCGCTTTTTTCAATATTTCTTGCGGATTATTTTGGCATTCCAAAAAATCGTCTGCCGGCAATGCTACATAATTTTGTTTTAATAGGCGGCCGAGGAAAAATCAGGATATCTAATGACATAAAGATATTCGACGAGAGTTATAATGCGAACCCTGGTTCTATGAAAACTGCTATTGAATACTTTGCACTTCAAAAGGCAAAAAGAAAGATTGTTATTATTGGCGCGATGGCAGAACTTGGGAAGTGGAGTAAATTTTATCATAAGAAGATCGCAGATATTGTGAGAAAATCTTGTTTTGACTTTGTGTTTACAATTGGAGATGATGCTCGTATTATTTCTGATTCTGTTGAAAATAAGGGGATGCACTTTGATAATCTTGAGGATATGATTAAACATGTATGCAGTTTTGTGAAACCCGGGGATTCAATACTTGTCAAGGGTTCAAGGATAAATCAACTTGATGTTTTGGTTCAAAAACTTACAATGAAGACGGAGAAAAAATGATTTATTTTCTGGTTCCATATATAACTGATTTCTTTTCGCCTTTTAATGTCTTTAGGTACATAACCGTAAGAACTGTATGCTCGTCATTAACCTCTCTTTTTATATGTCTTTTTCTGTTTCCTTCTTTTATTCGCAGGGTAAAACATTTTTCGTATCCTAAGATGCTCGAATTTCATCAGAACAAAGAAAAAACACCTACAATGGGTGGATTGTTGATTGTCTGGAGCATACTTGCTTCAAACTTTCTATGGGCGGATTTGAAGAATGTTTATGTTTTAATGTTAATTTTAACGCTTTGCTGGCTTGGATTACTTGGTTTTTTCGATGATTATCTTAAACTTACAAAAATGAATCCTAAGGGTTTAAGACCCCGCTCAAAAATCATAGGTCAGATAGGTATTGGTTTTATACTCGGGTTGATACTTTATTATCATCCTGTGCTAAATTTTTCAAGTCGTCTTTATGTTCCATTCTTTAAGCACATATTTTTTGATCTTGGTCCTTATTACGTTTTATTCACGGTTTTTATTATAGTTGCAACATCAAATGCTGTTAATCTTACTGATGGACTTGATGGACTTGCTGCTGGCACAATTATTATGGCAACAATTGCCCTTGGATTTATTGTTTATACTGTGGGCAACGTTGTTTTTGCAGATTATCTTAATCTTCCTTTTGTTTCTGGTATCGGAGAAACAGCGGTTTTTTGTGGATCTATTGTTGGTGCAGTACTCGGGTTTTTATGGTACAACTGTTATCCTGCTGAGATTTTTATGGGAGATACTGGTTCTCTTCCTCTCGGTGGATGTATTGGACTTCTTGCAATTATAGGTAAACAGGAGATTTCTCTTATTATTATTGGGGGGATTTTCGTGGTTGAGGCACTTTCAGTTGTAATACAGGTTATTTCATTTAAGACAAGAAGAAAGAGGGTTTTTTTAATGACACCTCTTCATCATCATTTTGAACTTCGTGGATGGAAAGAACCTCAGGTTGTGGTTAGATTCTGGATACTCGCGATTATTTTCGCTCTTTTTACACTCGTTACGCTTAAGATTAGATGAATAAGATAAAAGGTAAGAATATACTTGTTGTAGGGCTTGGTGAGACAGGGTTTGATTCAGCAGTAGTTCTTTTTAAAAATGGTGCGAATGTCCGTGTAACAGAGAGAGACAACAATTCTGCTATAGAAGAGAAAAAGAAGAAACTTCTTTCTATGGGAATACCTGTTGAGGTGGGTGGACATTCTATTGAATTTTTTAAGAGTGTTGACATTGTTATTCCGAGTCCTGGCGTGCCTTTGAATGCTAAACCATTGATATGGGCAAAATCAAATAATATAAAAATACTCAGCGAGATTGAGATTGCGTATAGATTATCTCCATCAAAAAATATCATAGCGATAACCGGGACAAATGGAAAGACAACAACTGTTTCTTTTGCTGATGCTGTTTTTGAAAAGGCAGGTATTCCGCACATAAGTTGTGGTAATATAGGAAACAGTTTCATTGGTGAGATTGACTCTATTAATCAGGACACATGGGTTATTCTTGAGGTTAGCAGCTTTCAACTTGAATACATTGAGGATTTTAAGCCAGTTATTGGCGTTATTTTGAACATTGCGGATGATCATCTTGACTATTATGATAATTTTTTTCAATATGTTGAGGCAAAACGGAAATTATTTAAGAATCTGGGTGTGAATGATTTTGCAGTGCTGAATTATGACAATATGTTTTGTAGGGAAATAGGTGATTCATTGAATTGTAGGAAGATTTTTTTCTCAAGTAAAAACAGGATTAACGGGGTATTTATATCAGAAGGGTCTATTATTTATAATCAAAAGGAGATTTTTTCAATTGATGACTTTAACAAAAGCAATCTTTTGGGAATTCATAATCTTGAAAATGTTATGGCTGTTTCGGCTATAGCAGAGATATGCGGGATAAATCCAGATATTATTAAAAAAACACTCATTGATTTTCGTCCTCATGCTCACAGAATGGAAAATATTGGTACCATCAATGGAATCACATTTATAGATGACTCAAAAGCAACAAATGTTGATGCAGTGTACAGAGCGCTGGAGTGTTTTCCTGAGAAAAATAATATTTTTTTAATTCTCGGCGGAAAGGATAAAGGAATTTCTTTTGAGCCATTGAATACACTTATTAAAGGCAGAGTTAAAATGGTTTTTCTTATGGGTGAAGCAAAACATAGAATCAAGGGGGAACTTGCACCTTCAGGAATTCAGATGGTTGAGGTAGAAAATTTTGATGAGGCAGTTCGTATTTCTATTGCATCCGGAAAGCCTGGTGATATTGTTCTTCTTTCACCGGGTTGTTCATCTTTTGATATGTTTAAAAATTACGCGGAGCGCGGAGATGTCTTCAAGAACACGGTTAAAAATTTATTATAGATGTCTTATTGCGTCTGCGATTCTTCTGGTGGGTGGTTGCGCGATGGTTCTCAGTGCAAGCGCGCCTTATGCGCTTCAAACAACCAAGGATGCATTTTTTTATTTTAAGAGGCATTGTATATTTTTTGTGGTAGGCCTTTTTTTATTTTTCTATTTACAGAATCTTCATTACTCAAATCTCAAAAAAATAGGCAAGTGGCTTATTATATTTTCAATCATACTTCTGGTTATGACACTTTTTGTTGGGACAGAAGTAAAAGGTGCGAAAAGGTCTATTGGTTTTAAAGGTTTTGGATTTCAGGCATCTGAACTTGCAAAGTTTGCCATTGTGATATATCTTGCAGATTTTTTTTCAAGGTTCAGTCAACGTGAAAAAAGTAGGAAGGAGTTTTTTATTCCTATAATAGTATGTGGAATAATTATGCTTTTATTAATAGCAGAGCCTGATTTTGGAAGTACAATGATTGTGTTTTCGTACCTGATGGCTTTTCTTATTGTAGCCGGTATTAACTGGAAAGTTATTGCTGGTATGTTTTTATCTTGTATTCCTGCTGTATGGTACCTGATACATTTCGAACCATACAGGTGGAAACGGATTATTGCTTTTCTCTGGCCTGAAAGGGATCCTCTCGGTATTGGGTACTCAGTAATACAGGCGCTTATATCAGTTGGATCAGGGGGTATATTTGGTGTTGGGCTTGGGCGTGGAAGACAAAAACTTGAGTTTTTACCAGAAGCCCATAAGGACTATGTTTTTGCAGTGCTTTGTGAGGAGACAGGGCTTATTGGGGCATGTTTTATTCTTTTTCTTTTCCTTACGATAATAATGACTGCCTTTTGGCTTAGTAGTAAAATAAAAGATACATTCGGAAAATATCTTGCTTTTGGGATTGGTGTTTATTTTGGCACGCAGGTTTTTCTTCATACTGGTGTTGTGGTAAAAATTCTTCCGCCAAAGGGCACAACCCTGCCATTTTTTAGTTATGGAGGTTCTTCTCTTGTTATGTCTATGGTTGTTCTTGGTGTGCTTTTTAGCATCATCAAAAATGCTGAGATTGAAGACAGATCAGACGTTTTTGTTCATGATGTTTCCTACCTATGATTTTTCCTCTTATTCATCCATTTGCAAAAAGGGCATAGGGAAGATTTCTAAATCCCTTTCAAATCTCCATTGCTTTAGAAAATGGGGAATATTCGGAGGATTTTCTGGCTTGTCAAGAATCACCAGTTGTTCTGTGTTTATTGTTTATTAAATGAAAAGTTCAGGTTAATTTGAGTTTTCATTGGTACAGGAATAAATTTACCTTTTTTATCAGGGTCTGGAACCTGAAACATATAGTTCATATCA
>MWDQ01000127.1 GCA_002070645.1 candidate division TA06 bacterium ADurb.Bin131 | reverse complement strand
TACGCACAGTTTCCATGACCCTTTGCATGGGAAAAGTTTATCAGGAAATCAGTATCCCTAAGCACTCCACCAAGTTGCAATTGTTTTATTCCATAACGGCCAGGAACCTTTACCGTAAAATAGTTTGTATCCCTTAGACCTGTTGCCTGTATGAAATTACAACCAATCACTTGTTCAACATATCCCCTTCCTGGATATGGAACAACAACATCTGTAATAAAGGGATTTCCTCCCTTGTCCTTGATAAAATCAACAAGCATCCTTACAAACAGTGGATGAATTGTTGTATAACCATATCCTCCACCAACATGCATTTTTATACAAACATTTTTATTCTTTACCTTCTCTTTTAATTTAAGCGCATCAAGAAGTTTCAGAAATTTTGCTGGCAATGTTGCGCTTTTCTCTAATCTTCTTACCTTTGCATCCGCAAAAAATACATCAGCCATAGTTTCCTCTTTGTTTGATTTTCATAATCAAATTGGATAAAATTATATCATAAGGTCATTGAGAAATAAAGCGATTTTTATCAGCCCGAATGAGAAAATAGTTTATTTTGACTTTTGCATAGATACCCTGTCTCTGCGAGACACCCTTCTAAAAAACGGAAGTTAAAATCTCGCCAACACCTCTTTGTGAAAGATAGGGTAACCAGTATTCTCACTTGGCAAAGGAAACAAAACGGGGATTTAGAAGGAAAAAAGGAGGCAATGAATGAAGAAAGTAGATTTCAATCTGAGCGGAAGGGTTGCCCTTATTACAGGCGCAGGAACTGGAATAGGAAGAGCAATTGCAATATGCCTTGCACAATATGGAGCAAGAATTTGTGTTCATTATCATTCGAGTCAGAAGCAGGCAGAACAAACACTAAATGAGATAAAAAATACTGGATCTGATGGTATTCTGATTCAGGCAGATATAGCGAATGAAAAACAGGCGGATTCAATTGTTGACCCTGTTATATCAAAATTTGGACGTCTTGATATCCTTGTAAATAATGCAGGATCTCCAATAAGAAGAAGCAAAATTGAAGAATGCTCTGTTGAACTCTGGAAAAGTGTATTTGATGTAAACATGACTGGTGCTTTTATTGTCACAAAAAAAGCAATACCTCACCTTAGAAAAACAGGAAATGCTGCGATTGTAAATATTGTTTCTCTTTCTATACAAACAGGTGGAGCAAATGGTTCTGGTCCATATGCTGCGGCAAAGGGTGCATTACTTGTCTTCACAAGAACACTTGCAAAAGAACTTGCTCCAGAGGTACGGGTGAATGCAGTAATGCCAGGTGTAATAGAAACACATCATCACGAGGTATTCAGCACCCCTGAAAGAATGGAACAATACAAAAAGGAAACACCCCTTGGCAGAAATGGAACTGCAGAAGAGGTTGCAGGCGCTGTTCTGTACCTGGTAAGCGATGCTTCTTCTTTTACAAATGGCGCACTTATTGATATCAATGGCGGAAGATTTCTTAGATAAAAAAATTAAAAATAAGATAACTTCTCTGTATCAGCAATTATTATCGAAATACGGAGTACCATATGCCTCCGGACAGTGGCAGTTATGGTGTAAGAGACCAAAATCAGAAAAAGAGAAAGAAGTCATTATTATAGAATCAATCCTTACCCAGCGTGCAAACTGGAAAAATGTCCAGATAGCAGTTAAACATCTTGAAGAAAAAAATCTGTTATCCCTTCAATCAATCGTTGAGGCAGAATATCAGATAATAGAAAATTTGATAAGACCCTCTGGTTTCTATCGGCAGAAGACAAAACGACTTAAAGATCTGGCGAATTTCTTTGTCTATGAAATAGGTGGAATTAAAGGAACAAAACAAATAAAAACCCCTTTATTAAGAGAGAAACTCCTTTCAATTGATGGTGTAGGAAAAGAAACTGCTGATGATATTCTTCTTTATGCCCTCGAAAGACCTGTTTTTGTGATAGATGAATATACAAAAAGGTTTGTGAAAATGCATAATCTATCGAGCAAATTTTCCTACGACTTTTTGCAAAGGATATTTGAAAATTCAATAAAAAAGGATTATAAAATATACGAAGATTATCACGCTTTAATCGTGATTGAAATGAAAGAAAAACAGAAGAAATCCTGAAAATCTGGTATAGGAAATCAAAAATGAGAAATAAAGATAGGAAGCAAATCGAAAATTGCAGATTGAAAATTAACAATTGTAAATCTTCCCATGTCCCTTCCATTGAGGAGATAAGATAAGTGAGGAAAAAATGATAAGAAGAGGTATTGCAACATTTACTCTTGATACTGGTAAATGTCCTCGCTGGCTTTTTGAGCGAATGGTAAAACTTGGAAACCAGGTAATTGAGATTATCGTAGATGAATATGGACCTGATGAATTTATCGCAAGAATCTCTGACCCTGTATGGTTTCAATCACTCGGGACTGTACTTGCATTTGACTGGAACGCTTCAGGACTTACAACTGTCCTTACTGCATCTTTGAAAGAAGCAATCAGGGGAAAAGAAAAACATCTCGGTATTTTTATTTGCGGCGGAAAAGGCAAAACCTCACTCAAAACGCCAGAGGAGATAATAAACTGGGGAGAAAGAATATGCCTTCAGGATTCAGATGTAAAAAACCTTGTTTATGGTTCAAAGACAGCAGCAAAGGTTGATAGTAGTTTAATACAGGATGGCTATCAGATATATCACCATGCATTTTTCTTTTCAAGAAATGGGGCATGGTCTGTAGTACAGCAGGGAATGAACCAGAATAACTCAACAGCCCGCAGATATCACTGGTTTTCTAACAGAATTTCTGATTTTGTGTGTGAACCTCATTCAGGAATTATAAGCCATCTAACTACATCCTGTCTAAATATGACAGCAAAAGAAAGTCAACAGAACCGAAAAATCAGTACTGAACTTGTTCAATCAACATATTCTGGTCTTATGAAGGACATACAGATACTGAGAAAACATTCAGGAAATGTCTCAAAAATGATTGCATTAAAACATCAGCAACAGGAACTTGTTTTTGCTGAATTCAAAAATATTGAGTTTCATTATCATCCTGTTATTGAAGAGGACTTTTCCCGTAGCAGGTATCTTGAGAAAATTCTTGCAAAGGTCTGTGATTATAAACCAGAAAATTATGAAAAACTTGTGGGCATAGAAGGAGTTGGTCCTAAAACAATTAGAGCACTTTCTCTTGTTTCTGAACTGATATATGGTGCGCCTGCTTCTTATAAAGACCCTGCAAGATATTCATTTGCGCATGGCGGAAAAGATGGCACCCCCTACCCTGTTGACAGGTATACCTACGATAATACAATATCATTCTTTAGAAGAGTTATCAGTAGAATGAAAGCATCCCCGTCAGAGAAAAATTCAATGCTTAAAAAACTTGAGCGATCCTAATAAAATTACAGGCCAACGACAAACTTAAACCAGATTTTATCTCCTTCAGGCCTGTTTTCAACTGACATTTCTTTCTGATATTTAAGTATAAAACTTGTTTTACCGCGGTCGTATTTTACCTGTGGACCAATAGCAAAGACCTTGCCCTTATTACCATCACCAACCTTGATACCGTTTTGTTTATCATCTGTAATCTGAGTATACCAGTAGCCACCCATCCCAGCAGTCCATCCCTTGTTGATTTTTTTCCCGACTGTATAATCGCAGTGAAACTCCTGACCTGATTTATAATCAGTCGTGTCATTTTCAAAATTGATATCATACATAAATTTTCCTGAAACCTCCCAGCCACTGTCAGAGATATGAGTAAATGCAAACACTGGTTCGATTGTCCAGTAGTTCCTGCCGATATTTGCGATATCATCTTTATCGTATGAGCCGGTTGGTATCACAAACTCAATTCCTGCAACTGAATGAAGATTTTTAGAGTGCCACGAAATAATACAAGGGTCTATAAAAATATCACCAAGCCCTGTTTTTGAATCATCACCAGCAGGTGTCTCCACATCCATATGCATAATCGGAATAAGAGCGTGCATACCCCAATAACCACCGAGAATTTTTTTATTGCTTACAAAAAGCAATCTCGATACATTACCATATACAGAAAGTTTGAAATCAGGTACTACACTTTTGCCATGAGAATTTCTGAAGGTATCTGAAAAATACCCGGTTGTGTAGTTTATATAGTAAAATCCTGGTGGAGGAACTGCACCCAGCATAAAATCCTCTGCACCGTTTGGATATGCCCCGCCTCCACCCTCTGTTGCAAAGCATATCCGAGAAAAAACCATAACCCCGCAAATCAGCAAGACAATCCTGAAGGTTTTCATAATGCCTCCTTTGTGTTTATATGGTAGTGCCAAACATGGCTAAGCATTTAGTAGTGTTTTTGTTTATTTTTCAATAATTTCAAAAGTTTTTATATCCCCTCTAAATCTCATGCACTTTTTTCAAATAAACAATTTCTGAAACTTTTCTATTTCAGCGGATATATTATCTGCGCACAAAACAGCAGAAATTGCGCATACAGCATCTGCCCCTGCTTTTATAATGTCAGGCGCATTTTCAATTGTTATTCCTCCAATGGCAACAACAGGTACAGATACAACCCTTTTCACGTCGCTGAGAACTCTTATTCCCACTGGTAATCGCGCATCTGGCTTCGTGCCAGTAAAATAAATTGGCGAAACAGCGACATAGTCAGCACTGTTTTTTTCTGCCTCTATTGCTTCTTCAACACTATGAACAGTGGCGCCTATAATCTTTTGTTGCCCGATAATCTTCCTTACAATGGAAACAGGCAAATCTTCGCTGCCAACGTGAACGCCATCTGCATCTACAGCAAGACATATATCAACCCTATCATTGATAATAAACAATGCGTTTCTTATGATTTTTCTTAATCTATTTGCCTCCTCATACATCATTCGTGTTGAACGATTTTTTTCTCTGTACTGGATAATACCCACGCCAGCATTCAAAGCACACACGACATCATCAAAAACACTTTTTTGGGTAAGATTTGCATCAGTAATAAAATAATAACCACTAATTTTTTTATTCATTTATTTTCTCAATGTTTACCATTTCTTCTATTGTTTTACTATCAAGAGAAAAAAGACAGTCAAACAAATTTGTCTTAAATGAACCAGGACCTTTTGATATTTTTGCGGCAATCTCGGCAGAAATTCCAAAACAGACAAGTGCTGATACTGCTGCGAAACAGAGATTGTTTTCTACTGCTGCAAAGGTGCCGATAACTGAGTTTACCATACATCCAGTTCCAACAACATGCGTAAGCATCTCGTCTCCATTTTTTACAATATATGTTGAATTTCCATCAGAAACTATATCCTCTTTTCCAGTCACAACAACTGTACATTGTTTATTCTTTGCGAGTTTCCTCGCAATACTTAATATATCCTTTTTAACCTCACCTGCATCAACGCCCTTTGTTTTAACATCTTCTCCTGCAATTTTAGCAATCTCAGAAGAATTACCCTTGATGATATCAACATAAAAAAAATCAATCAATTCAAGTGATTTCCTGTCGCGAAGCCCTGTTGCCCCTGCCCCACAAGGATCAAGAATAACAGGAATTTTCCTGAGGTTTGCTGCTCTTGTCGCAATCTTCATAGATTCAACAAAATCAATTGTTAATGTACCAATATTCAGGACAAGAGAAGATGCAATATTAACTATTTCTGCCACCTCCTCAGGTGCATGTGCCATAATAGGAGAACCACCAATGCATTTCACAATGTTAGCGCAATCATATATTGTGACCCAGTTTGTAAGATGATGGATAACTGGCTTTCGCTGTCTTATTCTCAAAAAAATATCACTTATATTAAGATCCTTAATCATTACTTGTCCTTTTGAAATTTCACACTGTATTAAAATAATAAATACCTTTGATATTCTACCATACAATAAATCAAGATAAACACGGTTAACTTCCTTTTAACGCCTCGCTGCATCCAAGATTTTCCCAGAGGTGCGACAGAAAGATTTATGATTTTTCTCCTGCGTTCTTCTGACATCTACTTGACATATGAATGATAGATAATGTTAAATAAACACTAAAGGAGGAATGAATGCTAAAGTACAAACCTGAATTTGAAGAAACAAAAAAGAGATGGAATTATTTCTGGAACAGACAGTTGTATAAAAGACCAATTGTTATGTCTGGCTGCTATAAGGAAGGGAAAGAAAATTATCCTGAAGATGTTTTTACCCTAAGATATTACAGAGCATGTAATGGACTCTGGAAACAACAGATAGAAATCTTCAATCAGTTTGCCGAGAATTTTGAGTTTCTCGGGGACGGAGTTCCTTCCTTTAACCCTGATTTTGGCCCTGATCAATTTGCAGCATTCTATGGAGCAAGGTTAAGATTTTCCGAAAACTCAAAACACACAAATTGGGTAAAGCCAATTATAGATGACTGGAATAAGTTCCTCCCGCTGAAATTCAACCCTGAAAACGAAACTTTCCAGAAACTTCTAAAGTATACTCGATTAATTGCCGATGACTCAAAAGGAAAATATCTTGTTTCCGATATAGATAAACATTCAAATATAGATACACTTCTTGCACTCAGAGGCGCAGAAAAACTTTGCATGGATTTGTATGACTGTCCTGAGATAATTGAGAACGCAATGCTTTCTTTGAGGAAGGACTTTCCTGAAATCTGTAATCATTTATACAGAGCAGGTATTGATAATAATGGGCTCGGTACAGCCCACTCTGGATTTTACAGCGAGAAGAAAATTGGCGTTGTACAGGCGGATTTCATATGTATGATGAGCCCAGAAATGTTCAGGAGATTTGTACTTCCAGCGATTGAAGAAGAAATCGAGTATTATGATGATAGTTATTTCCATTTTGATGGACCAGGAGCACTCAAACACATTGATGATATTCTCTCTATAAAAAAGTTAAGGGTCTTCCAGTGGCAGGCAGGAGAAGGTCAGAGACCCAATTTCCAGTGGCTTGATGTTTTAAAAAAAGCACAAAAAGCAGGTAAGGCAGTTCACATTTTTGGGAATTCACAACAATCATTGACACCCGAAATTGTAAAACAACTTCATAAGGAACTTAACCCTGTAGATGTAGTATACGACGGTGTTGCAGTAAAAAACAGAAAGGAATTTGAGGAACTTGAAAACTGGCTTGAAAAAAATACATAGGAAAAAAATATGAAAAAAATTCTATTAATGTCTACTTTATTTTTAATCGGCCCTTTCATTATTAATGCTGTCGGCTATACTCTGCTTACACCAACAACTCCTCAGGAAAATTTGCCATCAATCATTATCCATTATGATGAAGAAGCAAAAGCAGGATACAACATTGATTTTTCAAAACCACTTGTCTGGTATGACTCTTCGAAAGAAGCAACAATGAGAAGAGCGGGATCATTTATTCAGGAATCAGTGAAAAAGATGACAGGCAGGATAATCCCATTAAAATGCAGCAATGATATTTCAAAAGGAATAGTACTTTTAATGGTTAGAGATGCGCCCGACCATATTAAAAACGACCCACAGATAAAAAAAGCCCTCGCAAATGATGGTACTGATTCTTATAACAATAAGGAGGCATACTACATAAAAACAGAACCAAACAGGGTGCTTGTGATTGCAAATAATCCAGAAGGGATAATTGCAGGTGTTGTTGATTTAATGGAAAGTACTGGTTATGAAATTCTCGGTATGGGCCCTAACTGGATTTATGCGCCGGATTATAAAACAAAACCAGTTGTTTTTAATATAAATAAAGCAGGCAGACCAGGGTTCTATATAAGGGCTCTTTGGCCAACAAGCGGCCAGAGTTATGGTGTTGGCACAATTATGGAAAAACCACCTCATCCTGATGATGAGACAGTTGATGTAAGTTGGTACAGATGGTCAGTTGGAGCAAAAATTTATGGTTCATCAATGCCCGGATTTCCAGGACATGCAATGCAGGCATATCATAAATCAGTGATAGAAGCAATGAAAAGAACAAATACCACAGAGGGATTTCTTGTTCCAAAGGCAAGTATTGGACTTTTTACAGAAAGGCCTGAGGCATCAACTAACAATAATGGCGAGATGTGGATCAATAGTGACCCTGAAGGAACACCTCAAACAGGAAAGGTATACATCTCAAATGGCAAAGAATGGATAGAACAAAGTTTACTCGAGATAGGGGCAAATCTTGATTTATCTGTTCCTCTTGTTAGACAGGTAATCCTTGAAGAAATGAAGAAACAGTCAGAGCAATTTTTTGAGAAAAATCCTGACGAGGTTTTTATTTTTGGACACGAACCAGAAGATGGCGGTGGATATTCTGTTCTTGACAGATATATGAAATACAAAAACTGGTATCCTGATTATTGCAAAAAAGAAGGAATACCTTTTGGTAGACCTTATGTCCTCCACGGTTATAATGGATTAAATCAACCAGTAGAGATATGGGATCCATCTGCGGCTTCTGACACTGTTTTTGGTTTTGCAAACTGGATTCTTCACGAATATGATAAATGGATTGATTCCCTCCCTCAAGAAAAAAGAATCACGTCAACAGGTAAGTCAAAAAAGGAACTTGTAAGAAGCAGTGGATATAGTTATAACTATCATGATGTTCCACCTAACTTCAACCTTGACCCGAGAATACGGGTTATGATAGCAAGTTATCCAAAAAACCGTGGATGGGGAAAATGGAAAAATTTTAAAAGTCAGTTAGATATGGCAAAAGCATTTCAGATAATGCTACCACGTGAGCCATCGGGCGACTACAGAATTATCAGTTTATCCTATTATTCAGACCCTGGAACAGCAGGAATTCCTGCTAGATGGAGTGCATCGCCAAAAAGTATTCTCGAAGACATGAAAACAACGTACCAGGCAGGGATTAAGGCACTATCCTGTGAAACCGATTTTAACTTTGGTAAATATGGGCTTGCATATTATCTTATGGCAAAGGTTATGTGGAATCCAGGGATAACTCTTTCTGAACTTGAAAAAATAAGAGATACATGGTTCCAGAAAGCATTTGGAAGCGCATGGAAAGAAATGAAGGAGTACTATGATTTTATGCTTACTGATAATCTTCCTGTAAATGGACCAAATTCATGGGCAAGGGCAATAAGAATGATTGATAAAGCAGATAAAAAGATAAATCCAGATAAGGAACCTGATGCACAAAAAAGGATAGATGATGTAAAACAATACTGGTACTACCATTATCTTGAAGAAAGTGGAAAGGCAACACCATCTTCTCAGGAAATGAAGGAATATGTCTGGAAAGGACAGATGTCCTACATGGTAGCAATGCATGCTGTTGTAAGAAGAACCTTCCAGATTTATGAAGTTAAAAAGGCAGCGGGGGAATATGCAAATGGACCAGCCCATTATACACATGAGGAAACGCAGGTATGGTGGAACAAGGTGCTTGATTTCTGGAAACTCGTACCAGTGGTATATTTCAAGGATGCTGTGCTTGCAAATGGGAAAAAAGCATCTGATGTAGATATAAATGACCTTGTGATTGTAAAAGAATTTCAGGCAGAATTTCCAAGTCCCTGTAACTATTATTTGACAACACCAATTGATGCCCCATTTTGTTATAATAGCGGATACCAGAAACCTGTTAAGTTTTTAACTATTGCCAGACAACAAGGAGATATTATTGGCTTCAAAATCTTCTGGCCTTATAATCCAGATGATGCGTATTATAGAGCAAGGGACTTTAATTATGGAATTGAATGGTGGGACACAAATACAAAAAAATGGGTTTCAATAGTTGACGAGACAATGACAAAACAACCATCAAAAGAGGTAGTGATGGCTGACGGTAAAAAAATTCAACTTGTTGATGTTTCAATTCAGGCAAAAAGACCGGGCACATATCGTTTTAGCACTGGATATGGCGGAAACCTTGCTTCAATCACAACGGTTTACTACGATGTACAAACAGGTAAGTATTCAAAACCATGTCCGTTTACGTATTTTCTTAATCAAGAGGGCTTAACACAACATCCAGCATTCTTTTATATTCCAAAAGGAACAAAATCGCTTGACCTCGAGGTATTTGATACTTATGGATACAAAATACTTACAATCTACTCAGGACTGTTTCCAACAGAACAATCAAAAATAAGAAAGATTGATATCAGCAAACAAGGAACATACACTATTAAAC
>MWDQ01000126.1 GCA_002070645.1 candidate division TA06 bacterium ADurb.Bin131 | reverse complement strand
ACAAGTTCCTTGATTTTCCTGTACGACGGAATACTACGCCGGGTAAAAGCAACACCACAGGGGATTTTTTTTTCTCTAACAATTCTTATAAGTTCATCCACACCATCAAGTGTTACTGCAAGGGGCTTTTCTATTAAAAACGGAACTTTTGCAAGGGCGCATTTCTTTGCCATCTGGACATGATAATTTGCGGGTGTTGCAATAAGAACTGCATCGAACTGCGAGAAATCAATAGAATGAAAATCATCAAAAGTCTGCTGGATAGGATAAGCGTGTGTCAATTCCTGTAGTTTTCTTTTATCTACTTCGCAAACAGATACGATAAACTTTCCTGTGCGCAAAAAACCATCTA
Organism: candidate division TA06 bacterium ADurb.Bin131; assembly: GCA_002070645.1. GTDB lineage: Bacteria > Ratteibacteria > UBA8468 > B48-G9 > DTJG01 > DTJG01. The sequence goes on along the minus strand of MWDQ01000126.1, from coordinate 3,041 downwards.
TATGTTTTTTACCAATGCCTCCACCGCCAACTATGAGAATTTTTTTCATTTTTGTGTGTATCCTCCATCCATCAGGATATTTTCTCCTGTTATGTACGAGGAAGCATCAGAAGCAAGAAAAACCACAGGTCCCTTAATATCTTCCCCATCAGCCATTCTTCCGAGGAATGTTCTTTTTTTATATCTTTCAACAAATACCTTGGGTTGGTTTGAGTAAAGCCCCCCTGGGGAAATACAGTTAACCCGTATATTGTATTGTCCATATCTTGCTGCAAGATACCTTGTAAGAGAAATTAAACCTCCCCTGTGAAAAAAATAATCCGGCGGCGCATCCATATCTGTGCCCTCATATAAGGTAAAATCAGGGCCAATAACACCCATCATTGAAGAGATATTTATTATAGTTCCTGTTTTTCTCTGAATCATATTTTGAACAAAGATTCTTGTTGTATTCATAATACCTGTTGCATTTATTTTCATTGAAAGATCAAAATTTTCAATTGGGTCATCGTAATGTTTCATTGGTCGTAAAACAGCATTATTCACAAGTATATCCACCTTATTTTGCTCCTTCAAAATTTTTTCGTAGAGTGCAACAATACTATTTGTTTCTCCTATATCAAGATACCCTGAAAAAACATTATAGTTTTTCTCTCTTAGTTCAGCAGCAAGTTTTTCACACCTATCAATATTTCTTGATACTACATAAACTATTGCACCTGCTTCTGCCAGCCCTTTAACAATAAATCTTCCGTATTGTCCAGCACCACCGCTTACAACAGACACTTTATCCTTAAGACAGAATTTGTCAATTATCCCCATTATTCCTCCAAATTTATTTCAGAAATATGTACGGGTTTACCTGTTTTTCGTGATTCAATTCCAGCAATTACTGCCTTTATTATCTCAACTGTTTCCAAAAATGGAAAAGGATACTTATGTTCTACAAAAAATTTCACAATATCTTCAATCTGTTCCCTAAACATATAGAAACTGTCAGAGGTTTCAATTGTAAATGTATTTTTTTCACAAAAAATATCATATCTTCCAAAGATCTTTGAGTTATATATCACCTGAAGTAGAGACTTCAAGCCATTTTTGTGATTGATAAGGGCAAGATTAAGATGTTGGTCTCCAGTATTAAATACAGAATCAATGTTAATACCTGTAATTGCACACAATCCTTCGATAGCATGAACACCGTACCTCTCCCATGATTTTGACATTATTCCGCTGATGTATTCAATCCTACCTGCAGCAGAAAGGTCTAGTGATTTTATTTCCCTCGCGTACCTTAAACTCGAACACGACATAATAAGTTTCCCCTCTTTATACCAGTTATAAAATGTTTTAAGGTCATCAATATTATCTGCGAGGGGTTTATCGATAAAAACAGGGATATTTGCATCGATAAACGGTTTTGCAAGATTAACGTGTGTTGAGCCAATATCTGTTGTTATCACAGCCCCATCAACATAACCAATTGCTTGTTCTGGAGAATCAATCACATTATCAATAAATGTTGTTTTCGAAACCTGTTCAGATATATTTCTGTCATGAGTCCAAACATGTGTTACCCTTGCATCTTTAATTCCAAGGTTATTTCTGTTTTTATAAAGATAATCAACAATAACAGGGTATCCACATTTTTTAATTAATTCAAAATTATATGAGCCATTTATTATTGCGCTCCAGGAGTAAATATGACCATTTCCTTCATTTGTCCCGATAAAAGCAATTTTCAATATTCTTTCCAAGATATATCCTCCTTTATTTCAGTAAATTTTTGCCCATTAAGCCAATCTCTTAAATCCCTCTCTCGCAACATTTCCCTTTAATGTTTGTTGAATATTTCCCTTTTTAATAAGGTAACCTATCCTTCCAAACACATGATCGAGTTCTGAAATATACTTGTTTACATCTTTTTCTTTATGGGCATAGGAAACATAAACTGATTTATATGCAAGATAACCTGCCTTTAACATTTCTCTTGTAAAAAATGTCTGGATTGCCTGCGAATTCCTGCCGTAATCAAAGGAAAATGTTGTAAGCGGCGGCATACCTGATATTTTAATTTTAATTCCATTATCCTTTGCCGACGTTAGCCAGAGTTCTGTAATTTTATTTCCGATATAAATAAGGTGTTTTGGAACATTCTTCTCTTTCATTTTTTTGATTGTTGCCATAGCAGCCACAGGACCGATTCTTTCAGTCCAGTAAGTACTGCTGATGAAACTTTTTGATGTTGCCATATCCATTATCCTGCCCTTTCCAACAATCGCAGCCATTGGAAATCCATTACTGATTGCCTTTGCATATACAACAATATCTGGCTGAACCTTTAAGATTGTATGAACACCACCAACCGTCATTCTAAAACCACTGGTAATTTCATCAAAAATCAATACTGCGTTGGTTTTCTCTGCAATATCCCTTACCTTATTAAGAAAATCATCCTCCGGCCATGTGCTTCTCATTGGCTCCATAACAATTGCTGCAAGTTTGTTCTCCCTGGTAATCTTGATTAGTTCATCTATTCTGTTATATGTAAAAGGAACTGATGTACCTCTGAGGCATCGCGGAACACCGGCAGGATCAAGACCTGGAAGAAGATGTCCATCAAGGTTTGAATTATCTCCAATATTAGCGGAAATGTACCAATCATGCCAGCCATGATAACCGCAAAAAGCAATTGTATCTTTTCCTGTGTATGCTCTTGCAATTCTCACAGCAATTGCCATTGCCTCTCCACCGCAACGTGCAAATCTTACCATGTGTGCCCAGGGATGCATCTTCAAAAGAATCTGTGCGAGTTCTACTTCTTCAGGACAATTTAGAGTACTCATTGAACCCTGCTTTATTGCGTTTATTACCTTTTTATTTACATCAGAATCAGCATATCCGAGAACACATGAACCAATGCCAAATATTGAAAAATCCTTAAAAGCATTTCCATCAAGATCCCACACCTTTATTCCCTTTGCCTTTACATAATATGATGGCCAACCATCTGGAAGGAAAAGCTCAGCATACTTTGACCT
>MWDQ01000125.1 GCA_002070645.1 candidate division TA06 bacterium ADurb.Bin131 | reverse complement strand
ATCTCCAAAAACAGGTAATTTCAATTTTATACTATCAATTCTTCTTCTACCATCAGATGTATTCTTATACCATGTAAGGAAAATTGCAAGAATAATCACAGCGAGTAGCAAAAAAGGGAAAAATTTCAATGAAAACCTGCTTATATTAAGAATAACCCTTGTAAAAAACGGAAGTTCTACACCAAAACTCTCAAAAATTCCCTGAAATTTTGGAATAAGATAAAGAAAAACAAATGAAACAACTGCAATAAAAAACACGAGAATAACCATTGGATAACTTACTGCCTGCCTGACCTTTCTTAACATAGATAACTGGTCTTCAAGTTCAGAGGAAAGATCCTTAAGAACCTCAACAAGGTTTCCACTTTCTTCACCAGCAACAACAAGAGATACATAAAGAGGCCCAAAAACCTTTGGATACTTTGAGAGCGCCTGGGAAAAATGACTTCCTTCCCTTATTTCATTGCATATACTTGATAAAACATTTGAGAAAAACCGATTGGGTGTCTGTGAAGCAAGGTCTTCGACAGCATCGAGGATTGGTATCCCTGCCTCGAGCATTGTAGAAAGTTGCCTTGAAAAAAGCGATATCTCAGGAAGTGAAACCTTTCCACGAGCCCTTTTTTGCTTTTTCTCTGTTATTGGAATAAGGGTCCCTTTTTCACTTACAAGGCGCACCTCAACAGGAAGCAAGTTTTCACGTCTAAGGATACTGATAACAGATGTATTTGATTCTGCCTCCATCATTCCTTCACGACGTTTTCCTGTGGAATCACGGGCTACATAGAAATATTTTGCCATTAAAGAACCAGAGTGGATGAAAATGCTTCACTGATTGTTGTAATACCATCTATTGCTTTTTTTATTGCTGCTTCTCTTAATGTTATCATACCCTGTTGCTTGGCAAATTCTCTAATTTCATCATCAGATGCTCTTTCAACTATCATTTTTCTTATTGGTTTTGTGATAAGGAGAATCTCATAGATTGCTATACGACCAAGATAGCCAGTACCCCCGCATTCATCGCATCCTTTGCCTCTAAATAAAACCACATTCTTGCCAAAAGAAACATCCTGCTTTTTCAGGAATTCTTCTGCATCAGGGTCTTCTTCTTTACAATTCCTACATATTTTTCTAACCAATCTCTGTGCAAGAATAATATTCAAAGAATCAGCAAGAAGATACTGCTCAACCCCCATATATGAAAAACGTGTTATAGAAGAAACAGTATCATTTGTATGAAGAGTTGAAATAACAAGATGACCTGTTAATGATGCCTGAACTGCAATCTGGGCTGTTTCAAGATCTCGAATTTCACCAACCATAATAACATCTGGATCCTGCCTGAGAAATGTGCGCAAAACAACAGGAAATGTTAATCCAATCTTAGGTTTAACCTGTACCTGATTTATACCTGGTATTGCATACTCAACAGGGTCTTCTATTGAAACAATATTAATCTCAGGTGAGTTTATAAAACTTAGGCCAGCATATAAGGTTGTTGTTTTTCCACTTCCTGTTGGTCCTGTAACAATAATCATTCCATATGGCTTTACAAGGGCTTCTTTGAAAGTTTTAAGGTCTGCTGGTTCAAAACCAAGTTGCTCCATTCCAAGAAGGACTGTTTCTCTGTCGAGAATCCGCATGACAACCTTTTCTCCAAAAACAGTTGGAAGTGTTGATAATCTTATATCAAGTTCTTTTGTTCCAACAAGTATTCTTATGCGCCCATCTTGGGGTAATCTTCTTTCTCCAATGTCAAGGTTTGACATAATCTTCAAACGGGTAACAATGCCATTGTATGCACTTTTTGGAGGTGCCTGAATTTGTTGAAGGACACCATCTATCCTAAACCTAAGAGATACAGAGTCCTGCATTGGTTCAAGATGAATATCTGTTGCTCTTCTTTCGACTGCCTGAAGAAATATTGTATTAACAAACTTTATTATTGGGGCATCTTCTGCAGCAATCTTTAACTGGTTAACGTCAATACTTTCCTCTGACTGTTCATCAAGTCCTTCAAGGGCAGCAATTGTCTCTGTAAGATTGCCTGTTTCAATATAAAAACGCTCAATCTTATCGAGAATCTCTTTTTCTTCAGCCCGAACAACCTTTATTCTTTTACCTGTTATTCTTTTGATTGTATCAATAGCAACAATGTCTGTTGGATCCTTCATCGCCACAACAAGAACATCATCTGAAAGTGATATTGCAAGAACCTCGAATCTTCTGGCAATTGCTTCTGGAATAAGGCGGACAACCTCGGGTTTTATTCCTTTTACCTTTGATAATTGTATAAAATCGGCTTTTCCCTGTTCAGTAAGGGCTTCGAGTAGGATATTTTTTGAAACATAACCATTCTCAACAAGAATCTCTCCGAGAAATTTTTTTGTGTCTCTTTGAATAGCAAGGGCTTCCTCGAGTTGCTGCTGAGTGATTATTCCTTTTCTTAATAAAAGCTGTCCGAGTTCATACCTTTCCATATTCAATTTTTTCCTTTTTGATCTAAAACAGTGTATCATTTATTTATGATTGATTCAAATAAAAAGGATAGATTATGGAAGAAAAGCAAAAAATAAAAGAAAAGATGGAAAAGATGTACAGAGACATTGCCAGATATGACAAAAAATATTATATAGAAAACAATCCTGAGATTAGCGATCAAGAATATGATTCATTGATTCATGAACTTGCATTACTCGAGCAGCAATACCCGGAATTTGCAAGAGAAGATTCACCAACAAAAAGGGTTGGAGGCAAACCAATAAAGGAATTTAAGACAGTAAGGCACGATATACCAATGCTCAGTATTGATAATACCTATAACGAGGAAGAAATTAAAGAGTTTGACCACAGGATTAAAAGGATGCTCGGAAGATCTACTGAATATTTTCTTGAACTAAAGATTGACGGAGTTGCTGTATCTTTGATATATGAAAACACCAGTTTAATAACAGGCGCAACAAGAGGAGATGGTTTTGTTGGGGATGATATAACCGAAAATATAAAAACAATTAGAGATATTCCTTTGACCTGTTCTCTCAGGCAAAGATTTGAGGTAAGAGGCGAGGTGTATATGCCAAAACAGGACTTTGAAAGATTAAACAAAGAAAAAATAAAAAATAACGAAGAACCTTTTGCAAATCCGAGAAATGCTGCAGCAGGATCATTAAAATTATTAGATCCAAAAGAGGTTTCGAGAAGACGCCTGAGATTTTTCGCATACAGTGGCTTTTTTCAAGAAAATATCTCCACACAGAAAGAATTACTGGATTTCATAGAAAAACTCGGGTTTGCCGTAAACCCAAACAGAAAACCAGCAAAGGATGTTCAGCAGATTATTGAATTCTGTAAAGAATGGGAAATAAAACGATTTAATCTTCCATATGCAATAGATGGCATTGTAATAAAAGTAAATAATTTAAGGGATCAAGAAATACTCGGAACAACATCAAAAAGCCCGAGATGGGTTGTTGCATATAAATTTCCTGCTGAACAGGCAACAACAACAGTAAAAGACGTGATAGTCCAGGTTGGAAGAACAGGCACATTAACCCCTGTAGCAATTCTTGAACCTGTTCATCTATCAGGAACAACAGTAAGCAGAGCAACCCTTCATAATTTTGATGAGATTAAACGTCTTGATGTCAGGATAGGAGATAGGGTTTTTGTTGAAAAGGCAGGAGAAATCATACCAAAGGTTGTCAAGGTTGTTAAGGATGTAAGAACAGGCAATGAAAAACCAATATCTCCTCCAGATGTATGTCCTGTTTGCAATAGTCCTGTTGTAAAGGACCAGGATGAAGTGGCATATAGATGTCCAAATGTTAGTTGTCCAGCGCAGATAAAAGAAAGAATATTGCATTTTGCAAGTCGCAAGGCAATGAATATTCAGGGACTTGGAGAAAAAATTGTTAACATGCTTGTTGACACAAATCTTGTTAAGGACTATGCAGACCTCTATACACTCACTGAAGATAAACTGAAAGCCCTGGAAAGAATGGGTGAAATCTCGAGTAAAAAACTTCTAAATAATATTCAGGCATCAAAAAATGCTGAATTTGCGAATTTGATTTATGCTCTCGGAATAAAACATATTGGCGAAAGAGCAAGCGAAATTCTTGCTGAAAATTTTACATCCATTGAAGAAATTCAAAAAGCAGATGAACAGGAAATAGCAAAAATCCCTGAAATCGGGCAGGTGGCAGCGCGCAGTATAAAAGATTTTTTCTCAAACAGTCAAAACCTTCAACTTATAAAAAAACTTAAAGAAGCAGGCATCGTACTTGAACAAAAAAAGTTATCAAAAAAAACAGGTAAACTTGCTGGTATAAAATTTGTAATCACAGGGACTCTTAAAAACTTCTCGAGAGAAGAGATGAGGACAGAATTAAAAAAATATGGAGCAAGGGTATCAGATAACCTATCAAAAGAAACAGATTATCTTATTGTTGGCGAAAATCCTGGATCCAAACTGGAAAAAGCCAAAAAGATTGGCACAAAAATAATATCTGAAGAAGAAGTACTTCAAATGATTAATGAAGATAGGAACTTATGAACTTAATAAATTCAGAAGTTAAGATTTTACAATTGGTGGTTGGGCCAGTTCAAACAAATTGCTATATTGTTTTTTCAGACAAAAAAAATGCTGTTATTATAGACCCTGGAGACGAACCCGAAAAAATTCTTAGGACTGTGGAGAAACAAAACCTTAATGTGAAATATATCATCAATACCCATGGACATTGCGATCATATCGGAGCAAATCACATAAAGAATAAATTGAAGCCATTTCCGCTTCTCGGAATTCACCAGCAGGATGAACCATACATCAAAGATACACTGCTGAATCTTTCGGAAATAATGGGAACAAAATATATACCGGTAGAGCCAGATATAATTCTAAATGACAATCAGAGAATAGTAATTGATGATAGTATCTGGTTTGATATTCTGCATACCCCAGGGCACACACCAGGAAGTATATCCCTGAAATTGGATAATTATTTGTTTTCAGGAGACCTTATTTTTTCTCAAAGTATTGGAAGAACAGATTTACCAGGTGGGGATGAAAATTTAATGCAGCAATCATTGAAAAGGATTTGTTGCCTGGATAAAAAATTAGTCATATTCCCAGGTCATGGTCCAAAAACAACACTAAAACAAGAGATAAAAACAAACCCATATTTAGTATAAATAGGTAAAAAAGAAAATGTAGTGAGTACCTTTAGGTACGATGTATTTACAAAAGGGAGACACTGGACTAAAGTCCCTCACTACATGGGTTTTGATGATTGAATGCCCTGTCTCTACGAGACACCCCTCTAAAAGAGGGGAATTAAAAATTCCCCCTTTGAAAATTCCTCCCCCTAATTCCCCCTTTATAAATTTCCTCTTCTATTTCCCCCTTTATAAATTTCCTCCTCCAATTCCCCCTTTCTTAAAGGGGGCGAGGGGGATTTAGAGGGGAATTAAAATCTCCCTCTTTACAAAAAAAGGGAAGCAGTGAGAAATTAACAAAACAGGGACAAATGGAAGATTACAAAGAGTAGGGTATAATGTTAACAGACCCAGTGCAAGTAGTAGGATATGCATTATCTTTACCTAAATAATAATAAAAATGAATACTGAGAATGATAATATTAAAAAATTAATTGATGAGTTTTTGTTATTTCTGTCTGTAGAAAAAAATTTATCTACAAACACACTGAAATCATATGAAAAAGATCTTGAAAGGTTTCATAAATTCCTTTTGACAAATAAAATTTCTCTTAAGTACATAAAACCATCAAACCTTACAGAATTCACAATATTCTTAAAGAAAAAGAAACTCGCTGCCTCAACAATTGCAAGAAATATTTCTTCAATCCGTGGGATGTACAGATATCTTACCAGTAAAAACGAGGTTAATTTTGGTATTCTCAACCTTTTCGAAAGTCCTAAGATTGAAAGAAAAATTCCAGACACCCTCGAAAAACAGGATGTTGACAGAATGATATCCTCAAATATTTCAAAAAGGGAAAAATTAATAATGAGAAATAGAACGATTATTATGCTTCTTGCCACAACAGGGTTAAGAATATCAGAACTTTCCACACTGAAAAAGGAAGATGTAAATCTTGAAGAAAAATATATCAGGGTAGTGGGAAAAGGAAATAGAGAAAGAATAGTTTTTTTTCCAGAGGACATTATTCCATTTCTAAGACAATGCTACCAGACACCAGGGAAATTCATCTTCAGCAATAAAAAAGGCAACCCACTCACAAGACAAAATCTCTGGAAGATTGTTCGCAATACCGGAAAAGCAGCAGGTCTCTCTGGTAACACCAAACCACATATGTTAAGACACACATTTGCCACGCAGATGCTCGAAGAAGGAATGGATTTAAGAATAATCCAGGAACTTCTCGGGCATAAAAGTATAAGCACAACAAAGATATATACCCAGGTATCGAGGAAACAATTAAAAAACATCCATAAAAAATTTCATCCAAGGGCATAGAACTGTCTTAAGATAAAAGGGTAGGGTGGATGATATATTTATGGTGATAGGGGGGATGGGACCAAAGTCCCTCACTATATAGGTTTTGATGATTGAATGCTCGTCTCTATGAGACACCCCTCTAAAAGAGGGGAATATGATTTGACTATATCCCGAAAAAGTTGTAATATTAATTGTCCTTGAAGTAAAACAACCAACTTAATCAACAGGAGGAAAAACAAAATGAATAAGTTTGTATATTTTTTTGGAGGCGGCAGAGCGGATGGCAACGAAAGTATGAAGGAACTTTTAGGGGGTAAGGGTGCAAATCTTGCTGAAATGGCAGGACATCCAGATCTGCGACTACCTGTTCCACCTGGTTTTACTATCACAACAGAGGTCTGCACATATTATTATAAACATAATAAAAAATATCCTCCTTCATTAAAAAAAGAGGTGGAGACAGCCCTTAAAAAAGTGGAAAAATTGATGGGGAGAAAATTCGGGGATAAGGATAATCCATTACTTGTCTCAGTCAGATCTGGTGCAAGAAGGTCAATGCCCGGAATGATGGAAACAGTATTAAACATAGGTCTCACCGAGAAAACATTACCAGGGCTTATCAAACAGAGTAATGGAAATGAAAGGTTTGCCTATGATGCATACAGAAGATTGATTATGATGTATGCGGATGTTGTTATGGAAAAAGCCGGGGGAATCGAAGTAGAAGACGGCAAGGGTATTAGGAAAACAATGGATGAAGCGCTCGAATCTCTTAAAAAACAAAAGAATTACACCAGCGATACACAGCTTTCTGTTGAGGATCTAAAATCCTTAATCTCTGAGTTTAAGAACCTTGTCAAACAAAGATTTGGAAGAGAATTTCCTGATGATCCTTGGGAACAGTTATGGGGAGGTATCGGCGCGGTTTTTGCCTCGTGGAATGGAAGACGAGCAGTTGAATATCGTAGGATCGAGAAAATACCTGACGACTGGGGAACTGCTGTAACCGTGCAAACAATGGTATTTGGTAATATGGGCGAGGATTCAGCCACAGGCGTTGCATTTACCCGCAACCCAGGAACAGGAGAACACCAATTTTATGGGGAATATCTGATTAACGCACAGGGTGAGGATGTTGTTGCCGGAATCAGAACGCCTGCGCCAATCAATGAGTACTCAAAAAATCCGCAGAGCGCGCATCTTCCAACACTCGAGAAATTGATGCCCTCTGTTTATAAGCAACTATATATAATTCAAAAGAAACTTGAAAAACACTACAAGGATATGCAGGATATAGAGTTTACTATTGAAAAGGGGAAACTTTTTATCCTTCAGTGCAGGGTTGGAAAAAGAAATGGAGTAGCAGCAGTTCGTATGGCTGCGGATATGTATAAAGAAAAATTGATTGATGCAGAAACAGCAGTAATGAGGGTTTCATCCTCTCAGATTATTGAATTATTGCTTCCAATGCTTGATCCAAAAGCAGAAGCAACAACAAAAGCCATTGCAAAAGGACTGCCTGCGGGTCCTGGTGGAGCAAGAGGAAGGGTTGTTTTTACATCCGCAGACGCAGTTGAGTGGGCACAAAAAGGCGAAAAGGTTATTCTTGTAAGAGAAGAAACTTCACCTGAAGATGTTGATGGAATGCATAAAGCAGAAGCAATTCTAACAAGTAAAGGGGGTATGACCTCTCACGCTGCGCTTGTCGCCAGAGGTTGGGGAAAATGTTGTATCGTTGGTTGCTCGGATATAGAAATAAATCTGGCTGAAAAATACTTTACTACAAAAGATGGAACAATTATAAAAGAAGGCGATTGGATTTCCTTAAACGGTACAAAAGGTACTGTATATCAAGGAAGTTTACCACTTGTTGATGTTGACCTTGAACATAATAAGTCATACCAGGAATTCATGAAGATCGTTGACAAGATTAGAAAGTTAAAGGTCAGGGCAAATGCAGATACACCAAGAGATGCAAAAACAGCATTGAAATTCGGTGCAGAGGGAATAGGACTTTTCAGAACAGAACATATGTTCTATGGAGAGGGTAGCGATAAACCTTTGTTTTTATTGAGAAAGATGATTATGAGCAAAACCGAAGAAGAAAGAAGATCTGCCCTTCAGGAATTGTTCCCATTTGTTAAAAACGATATAAAAGCAACACTCGAAGTAATGCAGGGCTTTCCTGTTACAATACGGCTTCTTGATCCGCCACTTCATGAGTTTGTACCGCATGACGAGGAAAAACTGCTTGCCCTCGGAAAAGAACTTAATATTGATGTAAACGAATTGAAAAGAAGGGCTGACTCTCTGAAGGAAAATAATCCAATGCTCGGCCATAGAGGAGTACGGCTTGGAATAACCTATCCCGAGATATCAGAAATGCAGTTCAGGGCTATACTCGAAGCAGCAGGTGAATTAATTCTCGAAGGTAAAAAAACAATGCCTGAGATTATGATTCCTGTAACCTGCTGCAGTTCAGAAATTGCTCACCAAAGGGTTATCTTTGACCGGGTCTACAAAGAGGTATGTTCAAAACTAAAGATAAAAAAGATACCGTTTATGTTTGGAACAATGATAGAAATTCCTCGTGCAGCGCTTACTGCCAATAAGATGGCTGAAGAAGCAGAATTTTTCTCTTTTGGTACAAACGACCTCACGCAGATGGGTTTTGGCTTTTCAAGGGATGACATAGGAAGTTTTCTTCCTGATTACATCGAAAACAAAATTATTCCCGATGACCCATTCCAGACAATAGACCAAGAAGGCATTGGAGAACTCATATCAATTGGTATAAATAGAGGAAGATCTACAAGAAAGCACCTCGAGGTCGGTATTTGTGGTGAACATGGAGGTGATCCAGAATCAGTTAAGTTCTGTCATAAGGTTGGAATGAACTATGTCTCGTGTTCGCCCTTTAGGGTTGCAGTAGCCAGACACGCAGCGGCGCAGGCAGTAGCCGAAGAAAAGAAACAATCCACCAATAAAAAGAAGGTATCCAAAAAAAGGAAATAATTGAAGGTAATAAGTTAGGAAATTACTAAGTTATTAAGTTCATATTCAGGAGGCATATGAAACGTCTGCTAAACTGCGGCATTATATGCCTCCTTGTTTTTTGTACAAATTCCATATCAAAAGTTTTTTCTGATCTTCCAGATCCAAAATTTGGTTTTAAGACATTTTTTTGCACCTGGGGCGGAACAGACAGCCCGGAATTTAAGAGATTCTTAACTGCCGCCAGACCTGAAATTGTTCAGGTTGGGTTTTATGGTCCAATGTTCCATGGCTATGCCGATAATTCAAAATCCACTGGATACCCAATGCAACTACCTGTTTCAGGACAATACAAAGCCCTCGCCGCACAAAAATCCATAAACAACACAATCCATTCTCTCGGATTAAAAGTTATTGGCCATTTTCAAATGGTTAATGTAATAATCAATGATACCCATACCTACGATTTCTTTGATTTTTATGAAAATCATTGGCCTGCGGATTTACTCGGACAAAAACCTATCTCAGATATTAATCAGATTCTTCAAAGAGATATAAATGGAAATGTAATAATTAAAAAACACTATGTTGATTATGTAGGATTATGCCTTTCCAGCCCCTATACGAGAAAAATGTTAAAAAGCATGCTTCGGCTTGCTATAAGAAGTGGACTTGACGGGGTGATTACAAACTACAACTATTATTGGTCGTGCAACTGTCCATATTGTCAGGAATCATTCAGAAGGTTCCTTGCAAAAAAATATTCACAAACAGAATTAAAAAAGAAATTCGGTATAGACGATATAAAAACATACAAGATTAAAATCAATGCTGAAATTCCAGGTTATCCCTTAGAAAAAGCAGAACCACTCGATTATGAAGCAATGGAATGGGCGGCGATATCTTTTAAGAATGCGTATGACGATATTATTATCAACTATGGTAGAATGCTTAAACCTGACCTGATTGTTGCAACATGGAATCACATTGGAAATATGAGTATAACAGAAGAAAGAATGTTCCTGCCAAAGAATCTGTGGGGCAGGGCTGAAAATTATTTCTGGTACAGCGGAGGTTACGGGCCAACGGATTTAAAACAGAAAAAACTCGGAGATGGCTGGCTTGATTGCCTTTATATCAGAGAAATGTCAGGCGGAAAACCATTTATGCTTGGCAAGTATGAAGCAGTAAGGATAAAAAATAGCATTGCAGAAGGCCTTGCCACAGGTGGCAGTGGAATGGGATTATACATAAACATTAAAAATCCTGATGGATTTGCGGGTGCTACAAGGTATATGGAATTTGTCCATAAAAACAGGAATCTGTACTCTATTGATGAACCATTTTCAGAAATTGGAATTGTTTTCCCAAGGATATCCATTAAATCTGGATATAAACAATGCATGGACTCTTTTAAGGAAATTGGCGAATACCTGGCGCAAAACCATGTTTTTTTTGATGTTATTTGCGACGAGAACATAAACAGTAAAAAAATATCTAGTTATAAGGTAATCATATGCCCTGAAATATATGTACTTGAGGACAAGAAAACAGCACTACTTGATGAGTTTGTAAAAAAAGGTGGAACAGTGTGTTTCATAAACAAAAATTCAGCAAGTATAATACGCAAAAATAGTCCTCCTCTGGTTTTCGAAGCAGAAAAAAACACTGATATAATATCATCTAGCATTAAAAATATTATAGGTGATTTAAGCAGTATAGATGCACCTTTTACTATAAGGACATCTGCTTTCTCCAAGAACAATAGAAGAATCGTTATACATATTGTAAATTACAACAGAGACGAGGAAAAAGGCAAAAAACTGTCAGGTCCTTCTGACGAATTCCCGATTCCCGAAAAAAACATAAAGGTAAAACTGATTGTTCCAAAATCTGCAAAAACTGCAAGGGTAATGCTTTTATCCCCGGACAATCAAGAAAAACAGTTATTGCCCTGTATAATTCACAAAGGATGGATGGAAACATATATTCCTGAGATACTGGTATACGGAGTTCTGGATGTTTCCTTTGGCAACTAATAATTCAGCGAAAATAAGGTAATTTTTTATGGTTTAACGGGTTCTTCCCTGATTTCCCCAAAAAACACTGTCTAAAACGAGGAAGCACCTAATATTGATCACCTTAAATAGTCAATCAGAGTAAAAATTCTTCCTGCATTCCTAAAAACCCTCCACAAAATGAAAACTTGTGGGTAAGGTCAGAATGGAAAAAAATAATGGAGATTTTTAAATTCCTCCTCGTTTTGTTTCCAACCAGGGTATTATGATAATTTGCTCATGGTACTCCCAGGAATTATAATATAGAAAATCCAGTAAAGAAGGAAACCTTAAAATTTAGGCATAAAATCCTTTTTTTATAATAAAAGGTATGTTCATAAATCAGTTGAATAAATAATATGTAAGTACTTGAAAATCAACAGAGGAGGCAATATGGATAGAAAGGAATTTCTGAAGAGAAGTGTAGCAGCGGCTGCTGGAATACTGCTGGCAGAGCACTCAAAAATTTTTCGTACAATCCCTGCGGATGCTCAGGTACAACAACCAACAATATATGTCTCAAAGGATAAATCGCCATCTGCAATGGTTTCTGCTGTAGTAGCGGCAATGGGTGGCATGGGAAAATTCATAAAGAAAGGATCAAAGGTTACCATAAAACCAAATATTGCCTGGAATAGAACCCCTGAACAGGCAGCAACCACAAATCCTGAGGTTGTTTCAACACTTGTAAAAATGTGTCTTGATGCTGGCGCCTCGTCTGTTGTTGTTACTGATCTTCCCTGCAATCCATGGCAGGTCACATATGTCACCAGTGGTATAAAGGAAGCAGTTGAAAGAGCAGGGGGCATAATTAAAAGCCCTTCTAAATTTAGGAAGGTCCAGATACCATCAGGCATTGTATTAAAAGAAGCAGAAATACTTGAGGATGTTCTCGATGCAGATGTTTTCATCAATGTACCTATAGTAAAGGTACATGGTTCACAGGCGAAAATAACTATATCAATGAAAAATTTCATGGGGATAGTAAAAGATAGAGGATACTTTCATAGAACAGATTTGAATCAATGTATAGCAGATATTTGTTCTTATTTAAAACCTGCATTGACAGTTGTTGATGCAACAAGAATTCTTCTTACCAATGGACCTCAGGGACCTGGATCAGTTAAAGAGACAAAAATGGTTTTTGCTGGTACTGACTTTGTTGCACTCGATGCCTTTGGATCTACACTTCTCGGGGTAAACCCTGCGGATGTTCGGCATATTCAAATAGCAGAAAAAATGGGACTTGGTCAATCAGATCTCTCAAAAATTAAAATAAGATATGTCTAAGAATATATTATTAAAAGGCAGGATTAAAGGTAAACTTGTTATCAGAAGAATTGTCCAGGCAACAAGCATATTTATTTTCTTTTTTCTTTTTTATAAAACAACTGTTTTCCCTATACCAGAAAAACTCCCGCTTAGTATATATTTCAAGATAGATGGACTTCTTGCTATTTCAATGGCAATTATATCAAAATCATTTTCCTTGCTCTTTCCAGCGATTTTTTTGCTTCTTCTTATTATGATTTTTGGGAATTTTTTCTGCACATGGATATGTCCTGTTGGGGGTATTATTGACTATCTTTGTACTTTTTTATTTAGAAAACACTGGAAGATTTCTCCGGTAGTAAGGGGTTTTATAAGGAATATGGGTATTTTTATCTTTACATTTGTTATAGCATCTGCTGTGTTCGCAAGTTTTTTTCATTATCCATTTCTTGGTTTTATTTTTGACCCATTTGTTATTATAAATAACGCGTTTATCGGTCTCAAAATATGGATTATCCTTTTCGCTTGTATCATCGTAGCAAGCATTCTAAAACCAAGGATATGGTGTTATTGTATTTGTCCACTCGGATGGTTTTATACACTTGTTGGAACACGATTACGTATTAAAAAAATCATCAGCAACATTAGAAAAAACATCAGAGAAAATTTATGAATAGAAAAGAGTTTCTTTTTTCATTATCTGCTTCGGTTCTTGCTGCGATATGTCCAGGTTTATTGCTTAAACCCGAAGAAAAATCATTAATAATCAGGCCGCCTGGTGCCATCGAGGAAACGCTATTTTCTCAATTCTGTGTGAGATGCGGACAATGCCTGAAGGTATGTTCTGCAAATTGCCTAAAACCTGTTAAAATTATAAAATCAATAAGGAACTGGGCAACCCCTGAAATAATTCCGAGACAGTCAGGTTGTATTCGGTGTCAAAGTTGTTCAAAGGTTTGTCCCACAGGAGCAATAAGAGAAGTAAAAAATGAAGAAATAAAGATTGGCACTGCACAGATAAATACACAACAATGCCTTGTGTGGACACACCAAAAGGAGTGCCTCGTATGCCTTGAGTTCTGTCCTGTCCAGGCAATCCATAAGGACCAACAGGACAGGCCAGTTGTCAACTCAGGATTGTGTGTTGGTTGTGGATTATGCGAGCAGAATTGTCCAGTTACCACTCAGGAAGCAGCAATAAGGGTTAGTGTATCAGGAGAAAAAAGGTATCATATAAAAGAAAACAGATATTATTGACAATGAAAAAAGGAGGATGTAATGAATCTCGGTGCACCAGAACTCATTCTTATATGTCTGATTATTCTGTTGTTATTTGGAGCAAAAAAACTACCTGAAATCGGCAAATCTTTTGGAAAAGCGCTTGCAGAGTTCAAAAAAGGGATGAAAGAGGTTGAAGAAACCACGGAAACAGAAAAAAAATCAGATAATTCCCAGGATAAATGAAAAAATTTCCAGATGATGGATCTTTTCTTGATCATCTTGAAGAACTCAGGCAAAGAATCCTATTGGTTTTACTGTGGTTTGCTATTGCATCCTGTATTTCCTATGCATTTAAAAATCAAATACTTAGGATCGTTTTAGAGCCACTTGTAAAATCCCAGGAGAAGATTGTGTTCATTTCACCGGTGGAACCTTTTTTCTCTATAATAAAGATCTCTCTTCTCACTGGGTTTTTGCTTTCATTTCCGTTTCTCGTGTACCAAACGTATGTATTTGTAAAACCAGCACTTGAATCAAAACAATCAAAAATTATCACCTGGTTTATTATAAGCAGCCAGTTTCTCTTCTACGGAGGCGCTGCATTTGCCTTTTTCCTTATAGTTCCAGCAGGATTAAGGATTCTATTCAGTTTTGGAGCAGGAATGATGCACCCAATGATAACAGTAAGCCATTATCTTTCCTTCCTTATCTGGATGGTTCTCGGGTTATCTATTGTATTTCAAGTACCAGTCATTATGGCATTTCTTGTGGTTTCGAATATCATGAGTATTGAAACCCTCATAAAAACCAGAAAACTTGTGATCGTCGGAAGTTTCATTGTCGCAGCCATCATAACACCCACAACAGATATAATAACCCA